>SCUG01000099.1 GCA_004297645.1 Saprospiraceae bacterium
CCGTCTGTGGCCTATAATTTTAAATTTTGAACAAAACCACCCCGGCCCTGCCGGGGGTGAATTTTTATAAAAAATGAAAAGACAATTCTTGTTCCTCAGCTTTTTCGCCCTCGTTTTTACCGCTTGCAGTGAAGATTTTTTCGAATCAACCGCCTCCATCAAGGTGCCGGAACAGGCCCCCCGGCTGGCCGTGACGGCACACTTGGCAGCGGGCGACACGACGCTGCGCGTGTTCGTCTCTCACAGCCTCGGAATTTTGAGCAACAGCCAGCCGGACATCATTGCCAATGCAAACGTAGAGCTATCAAAAGACGGTCAGTTGCTGGCAACCATCCCTTTTGTTGAAGGCCTGCTTTATGAACAGGCGCTGCCCAACCCACTCCCGGCTGACCTCTCGGAATATCGCCTGATGGTAAGCGCTCCCGGCTACGACGCCACCGAGGCGCTACAGACTATGCCGGCCATTGTCCCCATCCTCTCCGCGAGCTATGAGGTGGACGGAGCCATCAATTCCGATGGCGAGAAAGTGGATGAATTGACGGTGGAATTTCAGGACCCGCCCGGCGAGGATAATTATTACGCCATCCGGGTTTGGGTTTTGTATGATGACAACGGCTATAAAGATGAATGGTATCTTGACAACCTCGACGTGTTGGCAGAAGATTTGGGCGACGACCTCGTCATCAAGGATGATTCTTTCGACGGGAAAAAGTACAAATGGCGCTTCAGCACCTACCATTTTGCGGAGCCTGGAACGGCGAAGATGCTGGTGCAACTTCGTTCGATTTCAAAAGACAAATACCTGTTCCTGAAATCCGCCTGGTTGAGCGAAGAAAACAACGATAACCCCTTCGCCGAGCCGGTGATTATTCACAATAATATCGTAGGCGGGTACGGCATTTTCTCGTTAGAAGCTAAGAGTGAGATGCAAATTGATTTGTAGTGAAATGCGTCATTCACTTTCCATCCTGCCGGAAGCGAGGTAAAACTCTTCCGCCGTTTTCCCGAAAATGCTATTTTTTTCCCCTTCTGAGAATGGCTGGAAATACCGGCGCACCATTGCCATCACCTCGCCATAGCTCCCCGCCACGAGGCACACCGGCCAATCGGAGCCGAACATCAGCCGGCCGGGGCCGAAGGCCTCCGTCACCAAATCGAGATACGGCAGAAAATCTTCGTATTTCCAGCCCTGCCAGTTTGCTTCGGTGACCATACCGGATATTTTGCAAAAGACATTTTCCTGCTTCGCAATGGCGCACATCAGCGCTGCCCAGCCATCGAAATAGCCGTCTTTGATGTACGGCTTAGCGAGGTGGTCAATGACGAATTTTTGATTGGGAAACCGCCGGACAAATTCCAGCACCGTTCCCAACTGGTGCGGATATACGAGGATGTCGTAGGTGAAGCCAAAGTGCGTTAATGCCGCAATGCCCCGGCAGAAATTCTTGCGAAGCAGGAAATTCACATCCTGTTCGCTTTGCACGATGTGGCGGAAGCCCGCCAGCTTTTTGAACCTGGAAAAATAGCCGAGCCGTTCGTTCAGATTCTCTGCCCGCAAGTCCACCCACCCCACCACAGCTTTGATGAAATCGTACTGCCCGGCCAGTTCCAGCAAAAACAGCGTCTCAGCCTCCGACTGGCCGGCCTGCACGGCGATGCAGCCGTCCACGCCGCAGGCATCAAGTTCGGGCTTGAGGCGGGCGGGCAGGAAGTCCCGTTGCAGTGCTTTCATGGAGTCGTCAATCCATGCGTCGCGCACGGGGTCGTAGAGCCAGAAATGTTGGTGGGCGTCAAGCGTCAAAACTGATG
>SCUG01000100.1 GCA_004297645.1 Saprospiraceae bacterium
ATCGAAATTCATTGCCCTCACTATTTGTACTAAGCCTATTTGGTTCTGGCTGCATCCCGATTACCCGGATGGCTAAAGTTTAATAGCAAATGTCAAATGGACAAAACCTGGCGTTCAAAATTATAAAAATGACAAAACTCACTAAATGATGGAAATTGATTTCTCCAGCGGATTATTGCAAATGAGATGGCCATCGGTGTATCATTGCACCCGCAAATTTTAGACAGGGTCAAATACCTTTTATCATGAAGTGGCAACCGGTCTGTTCAGATAATGATTTTCATTCCTTTCCGGCTTTTTCCATTAGCTGTAGGGAAGTGGAGGTCGTATTTAAGCAGCGGTAGCCTATTCTAAAAAACTACTGTTTATGTACATTCTAATGGTTGTTGCTTTTGTTATTGGCTATTTTTTCATAGCCATGGAACACCCTTTCAAAATAGACAAAGCCGCCTCGGCCATCCTGACCGGGGTGATTTGTTGGGTGATTTTATTTTTTTCAAGAGATACCATTCTGGCGGGCATGCCGCACGAAGAAATTGACGCCGCACTGTTGGAACACGTCGGCGGAATTGCCCAAATCCTTTTCTTCCTCATGGGTGCCATGACCATTGTGGAGCTGATAGATGTCCACGATGGGTTCAAGGTGGTGACCTCCAAAATATCCACTCTCAACCAGGTAAAGCTGATATGGATTGTCAGCATCGTCACTTTTTTCCTTTCCGCTGTGCTCGACAACATGACTACTGCCATCGTCATGGCGGCACTGTTGCGCAAGCTTATCTCCAAAAAGGAAACCCTCTGGATGTTTGGTGGCATGGTCGTGATAGCTGCCAACGCCGGCGGCGCCTGGTCGCCCATTGGTGACGTCACTACCATCATGATGTGGATTGGCGGCCAGATTACAGCCCTGAACATCGTGTTGAAGGTCTTTCTGCCCAGCGTATTTTGCTTGTTGGTACCCCTGATAATCATTTCAACCTACCTGAAAGGCGAGGTGGCACGGCCGCAGGCGAATGCCAATGCCGAAGAGAAAGCCACGGCATCTAATTTTGAGCAAAGGCTCATTTTCTGGATGGGCATCGGCGGGCTGCTATTCGTACCGGTGTTTAAGAACGTGACCCACCTGCCTCCGTTTCTCGGCATGTTGTTCAGCTTGGGAGTGCTGTGGGTGACTACCGAATTCTTACATCGCCGCAAAGAAGAAAATTCACACCAAGGCCTGCTCGTGGCCTCTGTTATTCGCCGCATTGACACGCCCAGCGTGCTGTTTTTCCTCGGCATCCTGCTGGCGGTAGCCAGCTTAGAAACTGCGGGGCACCTCGCCCAGTTAGCCACGGCGATGGATAAGCAGTTCGGCAGCATTTACACCATCAATACCCTCATTGGTTTGCTTTCCTCCGTGGTGGACAACGTGCCGCTCGTCGCTGGTGGCATGGGCATGTATTCCTTAGAGGTGTACCCGCCGGACCACGCTTTTTGGGAACTGTTGGCGTATTGTGCCGGTACGGGAGGCAGCGTCCTTATCATTGGCTCTGCCGCCGGCGTGGCCATCATGGCTATCCTGAAAATTGACTTCATCTGGTACATGAAAAAAATAAGCTGGCTGGCGCTCCTTGGCTATTTCGCAGGTATTGCCGCCTACTATTTGATTGAAGGGTAAAAATCGCCAGGGATCCCAGATTTCAGATTTTGCCAGCCGGGAAGAGGAAGTTTGCCCGGCTGGCAAAATCACTACTTCACCTCCAGCGGGGCAGACATTTGCAGCCCGCTTTCTATGCCACCGGCCAGTTTCGTTTTGAGTGCGTAGCTGTATGTCAGGCCCTTTTTAATGTTTGTATCCACCCAGGATACTGCATCGCCACTCAGGTATTGATACATTTCAAAACCTGAGTGGTTTTCCTGCCGGTAGAGCAGGTAGGATTTTCCGGCCACCGCCTCAGCCTGCCAGGTCAGGACGATACCCGTTTTTTCTGTGTTCAAATGGGCAGTCAGGTTTTCTGCTTCTCCTTTGGCGCTGGCGCCAGGGTACACCCTTACCCGCAGGGGAAACGAAAGCTCCGACCTCAGACCTCCCCTGTCTTCTGCCACGAGGGTGTACTCGTACCAGGCTTTGCCCTGCACTTCGCTGTCAATCGTGGAGGTAGCCGTAGCAGGCAGTTCTTTCCAGACTCTGAAGTTGCCGCCGATTTCTTTTTTCAAAACCACCATTTTTTGCACATCGGTACTGGGCGATGGCAGCCAGGAGAAAGTCACCGAGGAGTCGGTAATGTTGAAGTCTTTGATGACAGGTGGCATTGGGGGGATTTGGTCAGGCTTCTCCAATTCGAGCACAGCCGAAGGCTTGCTCCCGTTGCGCGAGCGGTCGAAGGTGCGCAGCCGGTAGTATATTTTCTGGCTCAAAGTTTTTAAGGAAATGCTGTCGTAAAATACCGTATCGGCCAGAAAACCGGTGGTGACGGTGGTAAATTCATGGTGCGGGTCATTGGCCCGCTCTACTGAGTAGCCCAATAAATCGGGGTCTTTCGATTTGTTCCAGCGCAAAGTCACCCAGCCTGTAGAGTCCATGCTGCCCGACAGCCCCACCGGCAGTTCCGGCGGTATTTCGTCTTTGTAAAAAAGATAAGCCGCCGGTGCGTGGCTGGCATTGAGGAAAGTATCAATCGCCGTGACCCGGTAGAAATTGGGGAGGGCAGCCACGGCGCTCGTGTCTGTAAACTGGGTAGTGCCTTTCGGCAATGGCAGGGCGAACAAAGGCCTGAAAGGCCCGTCCACCGTATGGCCGGTGCTCACGAGATAGCCTCCAAAATCCGGCGGAACCGGCTCCGGCGCTTTCCAGGTGATGAGCACCCGGCGCTCGTCCAATTGTTTCACCGAAACCTCACGGGGCGGCGGGGGCGGCGTCCTGTCCACAGCCTTGGCAGCGATGACCGGGGATGCCGGACTCAAATCCCCGAAAGCATCCAGCCCGAACACCCGGTATTGATAAACCTTGCTGTTCAGCGCCACCGAGTCGGTGAACCAGACTAAGCCCACCGGCAGCGAGTCAGCTCCCTGCTGCATGAACAGCAGCGGCAATTTGGAGGTCATTTTAAACGTCCGTCCGTCATCATCAGAACGCTCGATGCGATACCCTGAGAAATCAAAACCGGGAAGGGGTTTTTCCCAAAAAAGGGTGATGGCATGGTCGCCGGGGCGGGCGCTCACGGGTGGCATTGGCGAAGGCGCATCGAGCCGGCCGGTCGAGACTAAAACGGAGGTGGTATCCGCAGGCGCCTCCTTGCTGCCGTAGGCTGCAAATACCCGGTACAGGTAGCGTTTTCCTTTTTCAAAACTCCGGTCGGTAAAACGCCAGCCGAGGGCGTTGGCCGCAGCGGCGTCCCAATCGGCCATCAGCGAGGCCGTCATAAGTTTGAGGTCGCCTTCCTGGCTGTGGCGGTAGAGATTTTCAAGTGTCGGCTCGTTCATGGTGGGCACCTGGTTTTTGGCGTAAAGGCTGCTGCCAGCGGCGGCGGCATAGCTATTCCCCTGCTTGGCCAGCGAAGCAAATTGCTCTTTAGTTGCAGGTTTTACAAGGGGGAAGGTCTTGACCGCTGCACGGCGCAGCACGAATGGAGAATCCACCGGGATGCGCTCGATGAGGTATCCGGCGGCATTGCCCTGCAACCACCGGGCAGCGGTGGCAGGCGCCCAGCGCAAAACGATGGAATCGCCATAATTGCGGGCAACCACTTGAAGCAAAGGCATGGCAGGGCTGGGGAAGCGTTGCTGGGCGCGTACCCCGGAAGCTCCAGCCAGCAAAAGAAGAATGACCAAATTGCGCATGACGCGGGATTTTTATACTGCACGTCGCCAAGTTTTGTGCATCGGCTAATGGCTGTTAGCCATTAATGCGAATAACTGGTTGAAATCAAGGGCAAATGACCTCGGAGAGGTCAAATATTGGTAGGAAAAAGAGCATTCCCCCCTTTGGCGACCTCGGAGAGGTCGAATATTGGTAACGATTGCTCAGACTCGTGCCTCCGTGCGATCTCTCCGAGGTCGAAACCAGGGCTTTATCACCAATTCTACCAATATTCGACCTTTCCGAGGTCATTCTAACCCGTTATTTGCATCATTAGCTGTTGGCTTTTCAGCCAATAGCTAATGGCCAAAAGCTGACGGCGTGAAGTTTAGTTTGAAATCAAAATCGTCTTTTCCACCGCAAGAACAGCATAAACATTGGCAACGCCTGGAATATAAAAAGGCTTGCGGTGCGAGAATTTCACTTGTACGTTTTGCGGTGCATAAGCCTGCACGGGTTGGTACCAGGTATTCAGGAACCAGTCGAATGCCTGCCGTACATCGTAGGGCATATTGTTCACTTGCCAATAGTTCATCCAAAAGCCGGCGAAAGTCGCTTCATCATTCTGGTGCTGGTAAAAATCGTTGGAATACAGAGCGGGAGCATCGTCGTTCAGGGTGAAACAAAAGCTGCTGAAACAAGGCATCTGTTGCTCCTCCTGCAAGTCACCCAGTTGAAACATGCCGGGTATAGGAGGCTGGAGGATAGCGTTGTCATTCACCAGCAGGTTGAGGTTGCCTAATTGGTTGAGCCAATTTTGACCGGACCCCGCTCCCTGCAAAAGCAGGAGCAGCAGGCATGAAATGAGGTGTTTTTTCATAAAAACAGATTTTATTGAACGCGGCACTTTTTCAAGGTTTGATGTACTCCATCCCGTTGTAATTCTGATAAATTGACATAATCATAGGGAAAGGTGTTTCGCCATAGGTGACCGGTGTTTGGTACCCTGTCAAATAAATGCCGTTTTGCGGCTTGAAGATGGGATACCAGCCGAGGTAATTGCGCACCAGCGCCATCCGCTCGTACATCGGGTTGACATAGCTCGTTTGCCAGGAACTGGCGCTCTCATTTTCTGTGAGATGGACTAACGGCGGGGCATTGAACGTGACGCCATTTTTGTTGGTGTGCGAATAACCCAGCACCTCGTATTGTTCCAGCCCTTCCTCCCCGGAAAAACCGGCGGCATAGCTCAAGCCATTCGACCCGCGCCTGCCGTCTGCTGACGATGGAGAACTCCATAGCTTCTCCGCCAGCGTATTGAATGCACTGGTCTTGAAATACTGCTTGTACAGCACCACCTTCACACTGGATTGGCTTTCGCCCTGGAGCGTATTTAGCCTGACTTCGAGGGAAGTCATACCGCCGGGGCCGGCATACCTGTTCTGGTAGCCGGTGGAAACTTGCGCCGTGTGATAGATAGAGGTACGGGTTTGCACCAATCGCATCTCATAATATTTTCCGTTTTCAAAAGCAGGCAGGTCAAAAGTGACTAAGTCACCCTCAAACGCGGCGGGCATTTCCATGGTATTCACGCCGTCGAAAAACTCCACCGCCGTCGTCCACATCCAATTTGAAAGGCAACTTCCATAGCCCGATTTATCCAACAAAATAGCGCCCTTCGCAGCTTCGCCGGGGTAGAAATAGCGTTGGCCCGGCAGCGGGTAGGCGGCCAGCGCGACGTCCTGCAAGCTGTTCACACAATCGCCGGTTTTGAAATTCCGTATTTCTTCCTCCCTGAAATCGGTGTTGACGAAATCGCCGCCAACCAGCTTCTGCATCCGGTAGGAGAGGCGCAGTTCATACTCGGTTTTGGGCAGAAAAACCGGCACTTTGGCGG
>SCUG01000101.1 GCA_004297645.1 Saprospiraceae bacterium
CCTTCTCTTTGTCATCAAGGGTATTGCACAGGAGATATGCGTGGTAAAGTTCCTCTTCTTTGGCCTGGCCATTGGCGATTGTGGCGGCGATACTTGTTCGAATGCCAGCGAGCGCATCTTCGTCATTTTGTTGCTTCGCAATCATGGCGAAGCTGCGGTAATATTCGAAGTTGTTCTTGCTGGCAGGGTAGGTATTGAATTCTTGTTTGAACAGGTTCAGGGCTTTTTCCGTGTTCCTCTTCACATGGCCGTACCGGCCGTACATGCCGTAAATCAGGCCGTTGGTGGCAAGGGCACCCGGCACGGCGGTTTCCCGATCTTCTTTGTAGCAGAGAACTTTGTAGCCTACGTCGTCGTTGGCGTCGGCTTTTTCAGCATCCTCGTTGGCGAAGGAAAAAAGAACTGCGGTAGTTTTGGCATCTGTGGTTACTGAGCCGTTGAAGCTATCGCCGTTTTTCGCAAGTGGAATTTCAAAGGCCTCAGGCAGGGTTTCGCTGGTAGTGAAAACGTAGGCAATGGCATCGAACGATTCGAGGCCTTCCAACTCGGAGCCTGCCGGGTTGTAGGTAATCGTTATCTTTTCACCCGGCATAGGCTTTTCGGGTGAGAGTGTAAGGCGCTGGGCCGAGGCAGCGTTGAGCGACAGCAGTGCGGTCCCAACGGTGAGCAAAAAAATAATTCTCTTCATGTTAGATTTAGTTGGTGAAATGAAATGCAGCCAAGATAGGGAAAAGAAGTCTCTCCGGGAAATCGTATGAGGACGATGAAAGTGAAATGTCCTATTGCATGCAGACTTTGTCTCGATGCAATACTTGCTTCAAAAAGAAATTATAAAGAATTGCTACTTTACCGACATGGTTTGAAGTAGCCTTTTTATTTTTGACGATGGAAAGGCCGTACCTTCGCTCGTCATAAAATGTCAGCCCGAAGATTGGACTGACACTCTTTTAAGTACTGGCGGGTACCCCATCGGGTAGCCGGCAAGAACAGTAACACCGAAAAAAATTATGAAGCATTTCATTACTCTTTCTTTTTTCGCCCTGCTATCCATAGCGCTTTACGCACAACCAGCAAACGATGATTGCCCAAGTCTCCACCTTGGCGATGCCCCGGTTTGCCCGGATGGTGTGCTGTTCAACAACGTGGGTGCCACCGGGAGCGACATCGGTTTCGACAATTCCCCCCCCTGTTTTGTGGGAAATCCTGAACGCGACGTGTGGTTCTCTTTTACAGCGGTGGATACCATCCTCGATTACCGGGTGTTGCTGACCGGCATGGCCGACCCTGCAAACGGCCACCCCTCCATCCTAAACCCGCAGATTGCCGTCTATCGCGGCGACTGTGAATTTGACGGGTTGCAGTTGCTGGATTGCGTGTCTGCCAGTGCCGGCGAAACGGAGATATTGATAGACCTCATCGGGCTTACCCCCGGCATTACCTATTTTTTGAGGATAAACGACTGGTCGCCCACGGCTGCGCCGAACGCTGGCGCCTTCAAACTTTGCATCACCAAAAAACCGCCGGTAATCACTATAGACCAGGGAGGCTCTACCGCCTGTTCCGGCAATCTCAGTGATACGGGCGGACCGGATGGGGATTACGGCAACAACGAAAACTACGCGTTCACCATTTGCCCGAGCGCCCCTCACAACTGCATCAATTTCACTCTCGAATACTTTGCCATTGAAAATTTCAGCGACGTACTTACTTTTTACGATGGCCCCAACACTAATTCTCCTGTGATTGGTTCTTTGGATGGCAGTGGTTTCGGCAATGCAATCAATGGGGGGGTCTGCTATCAGGTGTTCGCTTCGAGCGGCTGCCTTACCGTAGCATTCACTTCCGATGGTGCCGCTACCTATGAGGGATTTTACGGCTCGTGGCAATGCACGCAAGAAGCCTGTACACCTAACAGTGCCATAGTTGTGGATGCCTCTGCCAGCCCGGCAGAAATCGTACAGAGTGTGGTCTCCGGCGAAACCGTCATTACCGTGACCGGTATCAGTTGCGCCAACGGTTCCGTGGGCACTTTCAGCGCCAGTGATAACACGGACCTTGGCTTAGATAAAGGACTATTGCTCACCAGTGGCCAAGCCAGCGAGGCTTCGGGTGTGGGCACATTCTTCGCTTCCAGTGGAAACGGCACACCCGGCGATGCCGACCTTGACTACCTCTCCTCCATCTCCGGAAACGGCACGCTGTCGCATGATGCCTGTGTGGTGGAACTGGAGGTATTTGCCGCCACCGATGAAATCACCTTTGAATACATTTTCGGCTCCGAGGAATACCCGGAATTTGTGAACACTTCGTTCAACGACATCTTCGCTTTCCTCGCTTCGGGGCCAGGTATCACCGGAG
>SCUG01000102.1 GCA_004297645.1 Saprospiraceae bacterium
TGATAGACAAAGAAACGAACACCGCACGGGACTATGAAATGAGGGTAAAAACCCGGCTGGCACCTTTTAGCGATGTACCCATCGTATTTACTTCCGTGGTGGACAAACAGCGCATTTTTAAGGCTGTGGAAATGGCCCTTCAGGTGTACGAGAACAGAAACAGAAAAATCAAAACTTCGGAGCTTAATAGTGTGATGCAACCCGAAATCGAGCACAACCCGCCACCTTCGCACCGGAACAGGTTCGTGAACATAAAATTCATGATGCAACTGCCGACGCCCCACCCGGCTTTCGTTTTCTATTGCAACAACCCAAAGTACGTCAAGGACAGTTACCGGAATTTCCTCGAAAACAAATTGCGCAAGCATTTCGATTTCAGTGGTGTTCCCATCACCATTTTTTTCAGAGAAAAATAGCCAATCAAATCTTCCGTCATGCCCTTTTCCCAAACAGAAATTCCCGGTCTTGTGCTCTTCGAGCCTAAGGTATTCGGCGACGACCGGGGCCATTTTTTCGAGAGTTACAGCGAGCGGGAGTTCGATGCAGCCGGAATAACCGCCGGTTTCGTGCAGGACAATCAGGCCTTTTCCGGCCGCGGCGTTTTGCGGGGACTCCATTACCAGGTAGCGCCCTTCGAGCAGGCAAAATTAGTGCGGGTATTACAGGGCGAAGTGCTCGATGTGGCGGTAGATATCCGCCCAGAGTCTGCCACTTTCGGCCATTCATACTCCTGCGTACTAAGCGCAGAAAACCGGAAGCAGCTTTTTGTGCCGCGGGGTTTTGCCCACGGCTATGCTGTATTGAGCGAGACGGCCACCTTCTTTTACAAGTGTGATAATTATTACTCCAAAGAACACGAAGGCGGCATCCGGCCCGACTGCCCAATTCTAAACATAGACTGGATGCTCGACCTTTCAAAAGTTATCGTTGCAGCGCGCGACAAAAATTTCCCCTCTATCGGAAAGCACCGAACCGCATAAAGTATAATTAGCCCCATGAAACCCATTTGAAAATAGTTTTCACAGATTCATAGTTTCCCAAACAAGGTTAAGATGCAAAACAAGAAGAAAAAAATACTCGTCACCGGAGCAAACGGGCAGGTGGGCATGGAATTAAAAAACCTGGCAGCGCAGTTTCCTGAATTTGATTTTACCTGGGTGGATGTCGCCGAACTCGATATTACCGACAGGGAAGCAGTAGGCGAGTTTTTTGCAGCGAATCCACCGGACTATTGCCTCAATTGTGCGGCGTACACCGCGGTGGACCGTGCCGAAGAACAACCAGACTTGGCCTGGCGGGTAAACTCCAGCGGCGTGGAGCACCTGGCGGAAGCCTGCAAGCCCAGTACAACGAAACTCATTCAGCTTTCCACCGATTATGTTTACCACACCAATCAAAATACACCTTTCATAGAGGGCGACCCGGCAAGCCCGCAGGGAATATACGCCAGAACCAAACTGGCGGGGGATGACCTGGCACTTAAAAATGGAGGCATGGTCATTCGCACGTCTTGGGTGTACTCTTCGTTTGGCAACAATTTCGTGAAGACCATGCTGCGCTTGAGCGGAGAACGGCAAGTGTTGAGTGTCGTATTCGACCAGATAGGCACGCCCACCTACGCTGCCGATTTGGCGCAAGCCATGCTGACCATGATTCAAAAAGTGGAAAGAGGAGAAGTACCCGCTGAAAAATTGATGGGGCTTTACCATTTCAGCAACGAAGGCGTGACGAGCTGGTACGATTTTGCAAAGGCGATTTTTGAAATTAAAAACAAGACGGTAAAAGTGCAGCCCATTGAATCCAAAGACTTTCCAACCCTGGCGCTGCGTCCCCCGTTCAGCGTGCTGAACAAAGGCAAAATCAAGGCAACCTTTGGCCTCGAAATTCCGCATTGGCGGGAAAGCCTGCGTACCTGTCTGGAGCGGCTTTAACCCTTTATCGCTAATGGGTCAATTGGTTTGAAGAGCATTGCCAAGTGATCGGGTGACTCAAAGTCACCCGGTCACTATCATTAGAATGGCAGATCTTTGACCGCCATTATCCCGTTGGCACCGGCGGACGAGAGAATCCTGCTTGCCCGCACATAGGTGTTCAGCCGCTCTTCGTTGAAAGCAGCATCTCCCCGGCGCAGACTCTCGACTTTTACCCGCTCTGATGCGTGGATAATCTTGCCGCTGCCTTCATAAATGGCGACATGCCATATTTTTTCAGGCAAGTCGCCAGAGGCGGGGCGGCCAAAAAAAAGGAGGTCTCCGGGTAGCAAATTCTGGAAGGTGGTATCAGCGGCAAGTTCTTCGCCTGTGTCTGCCTGTTGGTTGGCGTCGCGCTGTAGCATGATTCCGTTCAGGAAGTACACTGTTTGCGTAAAGCCGCTGCAATCCATGCCTTTCCCGGAAGTGCCGCCCCAAAGGTACGGCCGCCCCATCATTTCATGGGCAGTGGCCAGGATGTGGGCAGCGTCTAATGTGCGGGTTTCCAGCCATTCCCGGAAGGGCAGGAGGGAGGAGGAGGCCACAAAGCCGGTACGGCCATCGGGAAAAGCTACCGCGGTGTACGACCCTACCTGCCCGGTTTTTCTCAAAATATCGCCCGCTACAAGGTCGGAAACTTTGGATGAACCGGCGGTGGAGCTTTCCAGCACAAAGCCGAATCCGGCGGTGATGATGACACGGTCGCTGGCCCTCCAATCGTCCATTCCGGCGTCACCAGTAAGCACAAAGCCACCGGCATCGAGCCATCCCAGATAGCCGTCGGGCGTTTGAACCAGGAAGAATCCATCCTGTTTTTTCCAAACTTTCAATGGGGTGCCGAGCAGCGCCTGCGTGGCAAGTTCGGCGGAGTGTTTTGGCGCTGAGCGGATGTTGCAAACCGAAAGATTTACGATGCCGGAATGCTGCCCTTCGAGATCTGCTGAGGGCAACACCGTCAAACTGTCGAGGATGGTAAAGCCCGCTCCTGCCAGCGCTCGCAGCAGTTCTTTTTTTGCCTGCGGCAAATTGGTCTCGCCTTTAAGGCAGAGGCTTTCCCCTTTCAATTCAAAGGTGTAATCCAGCAACGCCACCCGTTTATCGGGAGCGAATTTGGCTTTCACGGTGGCAATAATATCTTCGACCTGCTGTTTGGACGAATCGTCAGTGCAGGAGTAAATGAAAAGGCAAATGAGGGTGATGGAAATTATTAGGCGGTGCAAGGTGATTTTATTTTGTGCTAAAATTGTGAAGTTCGTTGGTATGTGTATTATTCGCCGCTTCTGCGGAAGCCAATGCCTTTGCGGTTGAAGATAAAGCCGCTGGTATCCAGCTTGAACCCGGCCACATCTTCGAGGATGAGAATGTTCGACGACACATTTTCCCTTTCGTCGGGCGTGAGGGCGGCGAGACGGAGGTTTTGATTTTTAACAGCCTCAATGACCGACTGCCTCACGATGCGGGCATTGCCGAAGAATTTGTCGCGGTATTCGTAAAGGAAGGCGTAATAGTTTTGAAGGTGTTCTTCGGCTTCAGGAGCGGGTACGATACCCTTTTCTTCCAGCATGACCAAGGCAATCTTAAACAACTCATTGGCCGAGTAATCATCGAATTTCAGCACCTTGTCGAAGCGGCTGCTCAGCCCAGGGTTGGCTTTGAGAAATGCCTCCATATTGTCGGGATAGCCGGCGACGAAAACGAAAAACCGGCCCCGGTTGTCCTCCATCCGTTTGAGAATCGTTTGGACGGCTTCATCGCCAAAGTCATTGCCCGACTGGCTTTTCAAAGTGAGCGAATAGGCTTCGTCTATGAACAGGACTCCGCCCATTGCCTCTTCTATTTTTTCGGTGGTTTTGATGGCGGTTTGCCCAACGAAACCTGCCACGAGGCCGTGTCTGTCGGTCTCGACCATGTGCCCTCTTTCGAGAATACCGAGCGCTTTGTAAATTTTTGTGAGGATGCGGGCAATGGTGGTCTTCCCTGTGCCTGGATTCCCGATGAGCACGGTGTGAAGGTAGAAGCTATTGAGTACATCCCGGTTTGTTTCGCGGTAATACCTCACGAGCCGGACGTGCTCGATGATTTGCTCTTTTACTTTGTCGAGGCCGATGAGGCGGTTGAGTTCGTCCATAGACTCATGGAGCAGTTCCTCGTCTATGGGGATGTAGGGCAACTCCTTTCTGGGTTTGGTGTCAATGCCGGCTACATCGTCTAAAATGATGGTTTCGAGCATCGTTTTTTCTAAACCCATCGGGTTGCTCTCTCTCATCACCCGGAGGCCTAAATTGACTTTGGCTTTTTCGATTAAATCGAAAATAAAACGGGCATTGCCGAAGGAGCGGTCGCGGTCGCGGTAGGCATTTACAATAATTTCATCCAGCCTTAAGATGGCTTCGCTGGTGATTTTTACCTCCATTTGCTGTGCGGCGATTGCGGCGATTTGTGACAATTCCTGCGGCAGGTAGTCTGGAAATTCAAAATGGTGTTTGAATCGCGAATTCAACCCAGGGTTGCTCGCCAAGAATTTTTTCATCTCCTGGGGGTAGCCTGCCACAATAACAGCGAGGTCGCCAGGCCCATCCGACATTTCCTTCATGAGGATTTCGATGACTTCCCGGCCAAAATCTTTGCTGTCCTCGTTGCTGCGAGCCAGGGCATAAGCTTCGTCTATAAACAGAACGCCGCCGCGGGCGCGCTCTATGGCTTCTTTCACTTTTGGTGCCGTCTGGCCGATGTATTCACCGACCAGGTCCACGCGGTCCACCACGTGCACATGGCCGCTGCTCAGAAGGCCCATTTTCCGGTACAGCCGGCCCATCATGCTAGCGACGGTAGTTTTGCCAGTGCCGGGGTTTCCGATGAAAACGGAGTGTACGTTGATGCTGTCTTTTTCTTCGAATCCGAGGTCTTTGCGGAGCTGTAAAAACTGGATGTATTTTGCGTGATTTCTGACCTGGTGCTTAATTTCCGGCAAGCCGACGAGCCGGTCGAGGTGGGCCATCAGGTCTTCGAAAGTTTCGTTCAGGTCTTCGGGTGAGGAGAAGTACACCGGAGCGTGCCGGTCAGGGAGATACACCGGGTTGGTGCCGGTTACGAATTCTTCGCCCACTTCAAAAGGCATGATGGCGAGGAGGCGGTCCATGAATACCAGTTCGCAGGTGTATTTGTCTTTGCGCCACGAACCTTTTACGTTGCTTCCCCAACCGGCGGTGAGCTTGAAGAGGTCGTCTTTTTGCTCGATTTTCTGGAGGCGAACGACCTGGCCTTTTAGCTCTTTTGCGTCGTTGTAAAATTTGACGAAAAACTCACACTGCCAGGATGTGTCTGCGTGAAGATTTTTAAGAAGAATTTCGGCGTAGATGTATCGCGTTTCATTGCTGTCAAAGACTTCATAATAGATGCGTTCACCATCCATCACATCATCGTAGGAGCCTTCGTACAGCCTCAAAGATTGCAATTGCAAATAGGGATTCCCTGTTTCAAACGCGTCCTCCCCGGCATCTTCAATGTAAAAATATTTTGAAGCGACTTTTTCTCCCTCAATCGAGGCTTCCCAAAAATAGGTGCCTTTTTTCCAAAAAACGCCGCCGGCTTTATTGCCCCAACCCTCGCGGATGTACACGATATTGTCGTATTTGCTCACCTTGCGTTTGAAGGGCAACAGGCAAAGCTCCTTTTGAGTAGTCTTTTTGAGGGAATAACACCGAAGTTCCACCTCCACATCCCAGTCTTCTCTTTCGAAAAACTTATTGTAAAATGACAGCTCCGCATAAATATAAGTGGCTTCCCAACGGTCGAAGACCTGGCGGTACTTTTTCTTATTATCAGCCAACCATTCCGTGGAAGCGTAAACTTTCAGCTCCCGGAACTTGAATTTTTTTAGGTCTGGATGTCGAAGGTTAGAGGCCATGCCGGAAAAGTAATTAAAATAACAGGTTAAATGGCGATGCAATAATTCAACGCCTGCAAATTTAAGAGGGTAGGGTGAGGGATTCAAGGCTGGAACTGAACAATTAAAAAAGATTCCTCATCTTGCGCCAAAATTAATTGCCACCTTTGTTACCTGTCGAAATAAGATGTTCTTTTTGATGCCGCCTCCGGCGGCCTCAAAAAGAACAAGGGTGTGTTTTTTCGGCGGCGAAGCCGCCGAAAAAACACACATCTTATTTTGCACACGTTCCTTTCATTATGAAAAACAAATCACAAACTGCGCATCTCGTCAAATATTTTGGGCTTTCCACCGGAATATTACTTTTGGTGAGTTCCATTATCGGCACCGGCGTTTACAAAAAAGTGGCACCGATGGCTGATAGCATTGGCTCACCTGAACTGGTGTTACTGGCCTGGCTGCTGGCCGGCATAGTGACGCTGCTCGGCGTGCTAACCGTGGCCGAGGTGGCCGTGCTCATCCCCGTTTCCGGCGGGTCATTTTCCTACCTTGAGGTGATGTACGGAGAAAAAACCGGCTATTTCTTTGGATGGACCAGCTTTGCTTGCATACAGTCTGCCTCAGTGGCCTCCATCGCTTATGTGTTTGCTCAATCTCTGCATTCTATTTCTGCGCTTCCTTCTCTCGGTGGCGAGTGGGAAACCCTCACTGTTCTAGGAATATTCACCCCATTTGCCAATCTCGGCGTAAAAATGGTTGCGGTGGCACTCATTGTCCTGCTCACTGCCATCAATTACCGCGGCGTGAAGCAGGGTGGGAGAGTGAGCATTATCATCACCGTGCTGGTAGTGGTGAGTTTGCTGTTTATCGTACTGACTGGATTGTCAATGGGCGGTGGCAGCATGGAGAACATTGCACAAACCGCTACCACTGGTTCTGCTGCCGGAACAGAGGGCAATCAAAGTTTTTTGAAAATGATTTTTCTGGCAATGTTGGCGGCATTTTGGGCATTCGAAGGCTGGATTAACGTCGGGTTTGTCGGAGACGAGATACAGAACCCTCAGCGCAACATACCCCGGATTCTCATCTTCGGGACGCTCATTATCACAGGAATTTACCTTCTTGTTAATTTCACCTACCTCTACGTTTTGCCAATTGATAATATCATTGCGGTGGCCAAACAGGATAACGGCATAGCTGCGGTAGAAGTCATCCGAAAATTCGCTGGCCCAGGCGGGGTTCTTGCCATTTCCTTACTCATCGTCATTACCACATTTGGATGTACCAACGCTACCATACTAACAGCCGCACGAGTATATTACGCCATGGCGAAAAAGGGTTTGTTCTTTAAGAAAGCGGCCGAAGTGCATCCGAAATATCACACACCTGCCAATGCCTTGGTTATGTTTGCCATCTGGTCGTGCGTGCTGGTCTTTTCCGGTACTTTCGACCAACTGACAGAAATGTTGGTATTCGTCCAATTCATTTTTTACGGGTTGGTAATTGCTGGCGTTTTCGTGCTCCGCAAAAAAATGCCCGATGCACCGCGCAGCTACAAGGTGCTGGGTTACCCGGTAGTGCCCATTTTATTCCTCTTATTTTGCGCAGGCTTGCTGGTCAACACAGTTATGGAAAGACCTCGTGAGGCGGGTATCGGATTATTCCTGATGGCCATAGGCACGCCATTTTATTTTCTTTTTAAAAAGAAAAATGTGGTGGATGAAGGGTGAGCGAATGCCCTGCAAAGAACTACAAAAAAGACCTATGAGGTTTTGGAACCTCATAGGTCTTTTCATGAGGTGAACAGAAATAGACAATCTGCTCTAATACAAAACATCCTCCTTCTTCACCAATTCTAGTTTATTACCATTGGCTGTGGACGAATCCTCCGCCTCCAATTCCCCACTCATAAAACCCAAGATGTGAAGTACGCGGGCAACGAGCCTGCGCCAGCTATCGGCGAAGAGATAGACCACCGGCACGATGAGCAGCGTGAGAATCATGGAGCTTAAAAGGCCTCCGATGAGTGCCCAGGCAAGGCCATTCTTCCACTCAGAGCCGGCTCCGGTAGCAAGGGCGATGGGCATAAAACCAACGGTCATGGCAATAGTGGTCATTAGAATCGGGCGGAGGCGGGTACGGCCTGCCGCTACAAGCGCGTCGTGGACGTTCATGCCCAGCTCTCTGCTTTGGTTGGTGAAGTCAACGAGTAATATGGCGTTCTTGGCCACTAATCCTACCATCATAATGATTCCAACAATGGAGAAAATATCGAGCACACTCATCGTCAGCGCCATAGCCAGTAAGGCTCCAACCATTGCCACTGGAATGGAAAACATCACCACAAAGGGATACACCCAACTGTCGTAAAGGGCCACCATAATGAGATAGACAAACAGAATGCTAGCGCCAAATGCTATGAGGAGACTGCCAAAGCCTTCCTGCTGATTCTTCATATCGCCATCATAGGCAATGCCGATGCTCGCCGCCGGGGGCATTTTCTCCTCCAACAGCGTGCGGATATCTGCCCCCACATCGCCCCTGGGCCTGCCTAAAACTTTGGAGGTCAGGGTGACTGAAGGCAACCGGTTCCGGCGCTCGAGCTGGTTGGGGCCTGTGCTGGGCACCACCGCAGCGAACTGGCTCAGCCTTATCAGTTGCCCTTGGTGGTTTAGAATGGAGAGGTTGGAGATGTCGACAATACTTTTTCGGTTGAATTCATCCATTCTTACGTTCACATCGTACTCTTTGCCACCCGACCTGAATTGCACATCGGTATTGCCACTGAAGGCAGTTTGCATAGTGGCGCCCACCATATCCATCGAAATGCCGAGTTGGGCCATGCGGTCGCGATCCACCGATACTTTTATTTCGGGGTTGCCTTCCTCAATTGAGAGCTTGGCTCCCACAACTCCCTGAATTTTCTTGATTTCCGAAAGGGCGGCATTCGCATATTGCATGACAGAGTCTTTGTCAGTGCCATTGATAAATATCATGATTGGGTCTTGGTCGGCACCGCCCATTGGGCTTACGGGTGCAGCCATTACTTTTACCCCAGGCAATTCCATTTCTAACTCGTTCCTGATGCGTTGCGCATAAATATCGGTAGATACGCCGCCGCGCCGAGTCTGAGGCACTAATTTCACGGTCATTTCCGACATGTGGTTCACATTTTGGCTGCCCAGCATGCTCGATGTTTGGCCCACTGTGGTAAAGACACTGGTGATGCTTTCTTTGCCAAACAGGTAACTCTCTGCTTTTTGAGTGGCATGGTTAGTCTCCTGAAGGGTAGCCTCTTTTGGCAACTCTAATTTGAGGATAAACTCGCCTCTGTCGCCGGGTTGAATAAAGGCCGAACCGATATAGCCATTACTCACTAAGGAAAATGAACTAAAAAATACCACGCCGGTGGCTATCAACACGATGAGTGCAGTGAGGTAAAAATTGAAATGCTTTTTGCGGGGCACACCATCCACGGCTTCCAATGCCTCCTGTTTTCTGAGCCGCTCTTTGCGATAAGGTATCTTCACGGGGTTGAGCAGGGTGCTGATAACCCGGCCATACCAGTTATTTAGCCGGTGGAGGAATTTCTCAAAACCGTTAAAGATGAAGCCAAAGAGGTTTTTTTCATTGAATTTTTCCAGTCTTGAGAACCGGCTCGCCAGCATGGGCGTCAAGGTGAATGACACGAACAGCGACATCAGCGTGGAAAAGGTGACCACCAGCGCAAACTGCCGCATTATGTCGCCAACGATACCCGAGGTGAGGGAAATGGGCACAAATACCACCACGTCCACGAGGGTGATTGACAAGGCAGTGAACGCTATTTCATTTCGCCCAAGCAGGGCAGCGGTTCGCCGTTTCATGCCTTGCTCCAGATGCCGGTAAATATTTTCCAACACTACAATGCTGTCGTCCACAAGGATACCGATAACTAACGACATGGCCAGCAAGGTCATCAGGTTCAGGGTAAATCCAAAGGCAAACATTAAGATGACAGTGGAAATCAAAGAAGTGGGAATGGCCAGCATGACGATGATGGCATTGCGGATGGAATGCAGGAAAAAGAGCATCACCACAGCAACGAGGACGATGGCCAGCAGCAGGTCATGCTCCACAGCATCTACGGCTTCACGCGTGAAATCCGTCTGGTTGTTGGCGATAACAAACTTGAGACCGTTGCTTTTAAACTGCGTTTCCAGCGCAGTGAGTTTTTCAATCACTCCGTCTGATACTGAAACGGCATTTGCATCGCTGGTCTTGATAATTTGGAGACCCATGGCGTCTTTGCCATCCACACGGCTCATGCTTTTCAGGTCTTTCAGACCATCGCGAACTTCGGCTATTTCTTCCAACTTTACCGGAGCGCCGGTTTGGGGATTGGTGGCTACCACGAGAGCCTCCATATCCTCCTGGGTTTGAAATTTTCCCGCCAGACGGATGGTGACCTGTTCTTGCTCATTTTCGATTTTGCCTGTTGGAAAATCGAGGTTGGCGGTTTGAAGCGCCTGTACCACCTGCAAAATTGTAAGCCCCCTGGATTCCAATTTTTGCCGGTTCACATTGACCTGAATTTCCCGCCTCTGCCCACCTATAATTTTTATTTCACCAACGCCGGGCACTGACGCCAGGGTAGGCTTGATGCGGTCATTGACGAGATTGAAAAACTCTGCCGGGCTGGCTGTAGCCGCAACGCCGATACTCAGGATGGGAAATTCATCCATGGCAAATTTTGTCAACGATGGCGGATCGGCGTTGCCGGGCAACTGCCGGGCTACGGCGTTTATTTTCCGCTGTGCATCGGCCAGGGCAAGGTTAATATCAGTGCCGGATTTCAACTCCACGAAAATGAGGGAAAGGCTCTCAAAGGAGGTACTCCGCAGCGATACGATGTTCTCCATGCCGGAAATTGCATCTTCCAAAACCTTCGACACAGAGTTCTCCACCTCTTCAGGACTCGCTCCGGGGTAAACCGTGTTGATGACTACAAAAGGAGCTGAGAATTTCGGCAATAATTCCATGCTCAACTTTGTGAGGCTGTACAGCCCGGCCACCATGAGCACGATGAATATGACTAATATCAGCGAGGGCCGTTTTATGGATAATTCAGTGATTGACATGAGTTATTCGATTGATGAAAGCGCACCTGCCAGTGCGGTTGTTTATTGGGTTGCACACGCTATCTTATTTATTGCTGACGGAGATAGCCATGCCATCTGTAAGGTTAATTTGCCCAGAAACGACGATGGAATCGCCCTCCTTAAGGCCTTTCCTGATTTGTACATTATGGCCGGAAACAAGGCCGGTTTCCACTTGCCTCAATACTGCTTTTTTATTTTCAACCACATAAATTCTGGCGTCCTGAAGGCTGCCAACGATACTCTCGCGGGGCACTGCCAGCACTTCCTGTGATGGGCCACCTTCGAAAAGAACTTTACCTGTCATGCCTGGCTTGAGGCGGTGGTTTTGATTAGGGATTTCCACCTCGACAAGGTAACGCCGCGATGGCCCTGCATTGACATCAATAAAGGTGATGGTGCCCTCGAAGGTGTCATCTGGAAACAGATCAACATGCAGCTTGATTTTTTGCCCTTCCTTCACCGTTATCACCTGTTCTTCGTTTAGGTAAACCTGCATCCTGAGCCGGTCTATGTTGGTGATGGTGGCCAACTGCATCGCTGGTGCCACCAAAGAACCTTTTTCGACCATTTTATTGGTGATAATGCCAGATACCGGCGCTTTGACATAGCTCATGGAAATTTGTTTTTCAAGGGCTATGACCTTGGCTTTGAGATTATCTCTTCCAAGCTGGGCGTCGTCAATCTGCTGCTGTGTAACCCCTCCTTCTCCCATTAACTTTTTCAGGCGGGCCAGGTCGTTTCCGGCTTTCGCTAAGTTGATATTGGTAGTTTCCAACTCTATGTTGAGCAGGTCGTTGTCAATGGCTGCGAGTACGGCACCCTCATTCACAGAAGCTCCGTTGGACAAACTTAACTTGACAATTTTCCCTGCTGCCTCGCTCATCACGGGCACTTGTTTGAAGGGGGCAAAATTCCCGGAGACGCTGAAACTGCCCTGCCAGGTTGTTTTGGCAGCCGTTCCTGTCACCACCGGGAGCACGGCGTTTTGCTGTGCCGAGAGTTTGGCGTTGGTCTCTATTTTTTCCTTGTTCTTAGAAAGTTGGCGTGAAGTGGCAAAGGCCAGCAGCCCCAGAACGATAACCCATAAAGTGTACTTGATAACTCTTTTCATGTTGGCGGTGATACTGATGAGTGATTTGGTTTCCGGCTCAGAAGGTTTAAGAGGGTTTGTTTTAATCCTCTCAAAACTTCTGAACCCATTACGGTTTATGGCCTATTCGGCCAATTTTATGAGTGCTCCGTTGGTATGGAGCAAGTCAATTTCTGCAAGTTTTAGTTGGGCGAGTATGCTCACATAATTACTCTGCGCCTGCCGCAGCGAGCTTTCTGCATCCAAAAGTTCGGTGATAGGTGCGAGGCCCTCTTTGTACCTGCTTTCTGAAACGCGATATACTTCTCCAGCTATCCGCCGGTTTTCTTCCAGGGCCTTGAGTTTGTTTTGATTGGCCCTCAGAGTGGTCAGTGCGGTCTCGTGTTTCAGTTGCAAACCCAGCAGGGCAAAGTTGTAACTCTGAGCAATCTGCCGGGCATTGAGCCGGGCGGTCTGAATCTTGCTGTCTTTGTAGAATCCATCGAAAATGGGCACGTTAATCCGAAGCCCGATTTGTGCGAAGTCCGACCAAAAACGGCCCTTGCCAAAGTCTCCGAGGTTGTTGGCCTGCCATTCGTAATTGTAAGTGGCGAAAAGTGAGGCAGACGGGAAATAGCCAGCCTTCCAGCGCTGCTCGTCCAAGCCATATAATTCCTGTTGTTTTTTCAAAATCTTCAAGTCGGTTTTTTGCTGATATCCCGGCTGAGCCATTGAAAGGTTGACGGCCTTAAAGCTGGCCTCCGAAATGGTGTCGGTCAGCACGATTTCCGCTTCCAACGGCATTTGCATCGAAAACTTCAGCGCCTGTTCTGATTGCAGAATCATCAGGTCGAGGTTGGTGAGTTCGGTTTCCAAATTGAATTGTTGTACACTCAACCTGTCCACATCTATTTTTTTGGCGAAGCCGTTTTGATACTGCTGTTCAGTGGCTTTCAGCAGGCCTTCGATTTGCCGGAGGTTGGCCTCCAGAAGCCCTCGCTGCGTGCGCGACAACTGAATCTGGTAATACAGTTTTGCCACCTCGTACACCACATCTTCCTTGGTTTTGTCGAGCACCAGTTTGTAAAAATCGGTGACGGCATAAGTGGCTTTCAGTCCCATGAGCCAGGTCTTGCTGAAGGCCATCTGTTCGAGCGAAAGCCCTGCCGAGGCATTCCAGTTGGTGCCGAATTTCAGGTTTTGAAACGTGCCGGGTGGGCCGCCGAAAAGTTCAGCCGGTACTGGGGTGGAGCGAAGTTTCAGGTTGTTGACCATCTGCCAGTTCAGGCCTGCCTGTGGTAAGCCGGTGCTGATGGCTTCCCGCACGAGTTGTTGCCCTTTGCCAATCTCCATGCTGGCGTTTTGTACTTCGGCGTGGTGAGCCAGGGCGTACTGCAAAGCCGTTTTAAGGTCGAGGGGTTGCTGAGCGGCCACTGCCATCCAGCCAACCGTACCGAAAAATAAAATCAGGATAATTCCAAGTTTCTTCATTTACCTTACTTCTTACCGGGTTAGTATTGATTGATTTTAGCCGTGCTCGTTTTGCCATACTCCTTCCAAAGTGCCAGGCCTTTTGGCGTTGCAATGGCGTGGATATGATAATTGTGAAGTTCCCAAATCAACTCCCTGCGGGTGAATTTCGAGTGAGAATCGGAGAGTTCTTCTACAATCATAAATGTGGCTTTGCCGTATAGTTTTGCCACAATTTGCGCATTCAGGTTCTTGCGGTAAAGCCCCTCCTTTTGGCCTCGCTCTATATTTTTCATTATGCAGCTGGAGGTCTGGCCATCCTGCTCTTCCATGAGCTTTTCCCACGATTTGCGGTAGTATTTCTGTAGGTCGTATAGCGCGCCCGGTGAAATTTCCTCAATCATAGCAGTCATGAATGTCCCCACTTTCAGCATCTCATCGAGCGCATCGCAAGACTCCACACAAATGCCATCCATGATGGCCTTCTCGCGTGCCACGTGAGTGCTGATGACCTCAGCCACTAATTTGTCCTTGTTGTGGAAATGCTGGTAAAGGGTTTTCTTCGAGATGCCCATTTCCCGCGCCACATCGTCCATTGTTACCGACCTGACGCCGAGTTTTAAGAAGAGCCGCTCGGCACGTACAATTATTTCATGTTTTACATCCATTCCAGCCATGTTATACTGTCGAGCGTTAGGTTTTGTCCATCCCGGGTATTGGGCGCTGGCTTCGCTGGCTTAGGGGTTTGGGGGCGAAGCC
>SCUG01000001.1 GCA_004297645.1 Saprospiraceae bacterium
GAAAGTGATGCTCCCGTCCCAACGGCAAAAAAGGAAGGTCTGCCCCTCGTGCTCATTATCGAAGACAACGCCGACGTGGTGCATTACCTCTCGGCCTGTTTAGAACAAGAGTACTCATTGGCTGTTGCCCGCAACGGGCAGGAGGGCATTGACAAAGCACTGGAATCCGTGCCCGACCTCATCATCAGCGACGTGATGATGCCGGAGAAAGACGGCTTCGAGGTTTGCCAAACGCTGAAAACCGATGTACGCACCAGCCACATCCCCATCGTCATGCTCACCGCCAAGGCGGACATTGCCTCTAAAATAGAAGGCTTGGAAAGCGGTGCCGACGCTTATCTGGCGAAGCCGTTCAACAAACAGGAACTGCTCGTCAGGTTGAAGAAACTGATGGAACTGAGGAAAAACCTACAGCAATATTACCGCTCCATCGCCTTCCTGCCGGAAGGGGCGGAAGCCCCCGCAAAAGAAAAGATAGAAAATACCTTTCTGCAAAAAGTCCGGGACATTGTCGTCGCACACCTGCCCGATCCGGAATTTGAACTGCCCCGGCTTTGCCGGGAAGTGACGATGAGCTACTCCCAACTTTACCGCAAACTCATGGCCCTGACCGGCCACCCGCCCACCCATTTTATCCGGGACGCACGCTTGGCCAAAGCCAAGGCCCTGCTGCTCGAAACGGAGTTGACAGTGGCCGAGGTAGCATACGATACAGGTTTTACCGACCCGGGTTATTTCACAAGGGTATTCACGAAGGAATTCGGGATGTCCCCGACAGAATTCAGGCGGAGTCAGATAGATTCATACTGAGCTATGCTGGATGGTGTTCAAAACCGCGTATTCACCACATTGCTCGTCAGTGAGCCGAACCGGTAGCTTATGCCCATGTAGAATTGGTATTGGTAATTGGTGCCAATGTCGCGCAATTGCAAAAGGACTTCCTCGTTGGTGGCGCTTCCTTTCCGTATGTTCAACTGGTTGCGCACCAAGGATATTTCTCCGCCCATGTTCAAGTTGAAACCCCGGAAGATGTTCCATCCTATTTCGGGGTTGAAAGTGAGGGCAAGCAGGCTCCAATCGTGGAGGTAGTTGGCAAACTCGATGCCTATATTCAATGTGCCCCACTCTTGTATTTGCCGGAAATCTACCTCCATGTCTTGCCGCACAAACCATTGGCGCTCCACATTGAAAATGGTGGTATCGGCGTAATTATTAAAAAACGGGCCGATGTTGTATAGAAAAGTGAACTGCCGTTTTGTGGCCTGCGCATAGGGGAACACATTGTATTCGATAGCCGGCCGCAGAGATGTCGAAAAGTCAATGTTTGCGACCGTACTGTTGTAAATGCTGGCAAAACCTCCGAGGCTCCAATGGTCACTGATGCTATGCACATAAATCGTCCAGACGCTCAACTGGCGGATTTTTGAAATAAAATCTTCCTCTTCAAGGCTGAACCTGTTCCTGGAATAATTGTAATCAACACTGAAACCTAACTTATCGTAATCGGTCACCCGGTTGACACTCAAAAAGCTCTTTGCATTCAGGCTTGCGAAAGATTCTTCCCCGTTCAGATGTAGTTCGCCCCCAAGACTAAACACCCAGTAATCCCAGGGGTCGGGTTTTGTGTTGGAAGTCCCGTTGGCGGCGGTGTCTTTGGTGATATGCACCTGCACCCTTCCGGCCAACGAGGTCTTCAAGATGAAAGGCAAAAGGGCCATTTGGATTTTTTCAACCTGCAAGTTTTGGAGTTGGCCATCCGTGGCATCGGCGCCGGTGAAAAAAACGAGCGTGTCAGTCATGCCCTCGAACCGGTCCAGCCCATTCAGCGTGAGTGTCCATTGTGTGCCATCAGACCCAGTGGTGAGGCTCGTGAGGAGCAGGTAAACATCGGCGTTCTGCCGGTCGCGCATAAAATCGAGATAGCTCAACTCGGAGCGTATGTGGTCCCAGTAGCAGAGGGTTTGGCAATCGAAAAAGACTTTCGGTGCACTTTCGCTTGCCGTCGTTTGCGCTATTGCAGAACTGTGAAAACAGAGAAGAAAAGCCACGCTCCATGCAAGCAAGAGCAAGCGCTGGAAGATGGTTTTGTCAAAGTAGCCCATGGCCGGTGTGATTTTGTGAAGTGATAAGTTGGCGCACCAAATTTCAAGAAAATTGCCGGCAATTGCTATTGGTGCGCTCATGCAAACTCTCAGTTCCTGGCATTTGTGATTCTCCAAGGCAAAGGAGCGGCGAAATTATAACTTGTAAGTTTTGGTTGCGCTTCAAAATGCTCACGTAGCGCTGCAACTTACTATTGCGCCAATGGCATATCTAAACCCATACTCTCACTCCCTATGCTTCTGGCCGTTATACTGTCGAGCGTTAGGTTTTGTCCATCCCGGGTATTTGGCGCTGGCTTCGCTGGCTTAGGGGTTTGGGGGCGAAGCCCCCAATATCCCCTCCCCCCGGCACTTCCGATAACTATCGGGAGAGGCGGCGCCGGGGCACACAATGTCAAGTGTTAGTGTAGTATCTAACCATCGAAATTCATTGCCCTCACTATTTGTACTAAGCCTATTTGGTTCTGGCTGCATCCCGAT
>SCUG01000009.1 GCA_004297645.1 Saprospiraceae bacterium
CAAGGAGGGCTATTTCCAGATAGCCCCTGGACAAGTGTGGTGGATAATCGGCGGCGGGGGTAGCGGCACTGACCAAACTACCGAGGCAGCAGCCACGGAAACCCTTCTGGTTTCGCCAAACCCTGTTCACGGCACAGCGACCTTTGAGGCGTTCTCGGCGGACGACGCCGAAGCGACGCTCCGCATCGTCGGCATGAACGGACAATTGGTGCAGCTTGCGAACGAATCCCATGTTGCGTTGGCAAAGGGGCAGAACAGCTTTACCCTCGACGTGGGCCACCTGCCCGCCGGCACCTACTCGGTGCAGCTCATCAAACCGGACAAGGTGCTGGCCACCAAGCTGGTCAAGCTGTAAACCTTGAAAGCCCCCCGGCCATGCTTGCTTTGGCCCTGGCAAGCATGGCCCGGGGGTCTTTCCCGTTCAACTCAAAATTCTGGTCATGAAAAAATTCCTGATTTGCGCTTGCACATTGCTGGCTTATGGCATGACGATAGGCCAGAACCTTGTCCCTAATTTCAGCTTCGAGGAACATAAAACATGCGATTTTATTTGGGGAGCTATTGACACAAACTTCATTTCACCACCAGTGATGCAAGGTTGGTCCAGTGGTACTTTGGGTGGAACTCCGGACTACTTCAACGAGTGCCAACTACCGCCATTGTTTTCAGGCGACAATGTTTCGGTTCCTGTAAACAAGTATGGCTACCAAAGTCCCTTTGAAGGCAGCGCTTATGGGGGCATTGAACCTTATGCCCGGTTCTCACCGACCGTAGAAGCTAGGGAGTACTTACAGACCAGACTTGAAGATAAATTAATAATGGGAAAAAGCTATTGTATTGGTTTTTACACGAGTTTTGCTAATCAAGACTCAGCAGTTAAAGCGAACAATGCTTCACTCGTTGCTCCAACTACTTGGGGTTTATTCTTGAGCAGCACAAGGCCATTTAACGGCACAGTGCCATCCTCCACATCACCCCCAACCACCTTCTACCTTTCCGGCACTCCCCAAATCACCACCACTACCGCCATCACCGACACCGCCAACTGGGTGCTGGTAGCTGACACCTATACCGCCGCGGGCGGCGAGGAGTGGCTCACCATCGGCAACTTCAACCCCATCGGGCAGACGGTGCTGGACACCTTCTACAACGCCCACGACTATGCCGTGCTTAGCTATTATTATATTGACAACGTCTTCGTCATCCCCATGGACGACGGCGGGCTGCTGCCCGGCGACACCGCCCTTTGCGCTGCTTCCTTCCCCTTGCAGCTAAAAGCCTTCGAGGGGTTCAGCAACTATTCGTGGAGCAATGGCGCCACCACGGCAGCCACCACCGCCCCCGGCCCCGGCAGCTATGCCGTCGAGGCCGATTATGCCGGCTGCAAAATCAGGGACACCATCACCATTGCTGCCCTGCCGGCGCCCGTACTCGACCTCGCCCCCGTGCATTACTGCGAAGATGCGCTGCCAGTTACCTACACCGTGCCCGGCCAGCCCGGCTTTGACCAATTCTCCTGGCCCGACGGCACCACAGGGCCAACAGTCACCATCAGGCAGGCAGGGGCGCTCCTTGTTTCGGCTTCTGGTATTTGCGGCAGCGACACGGCGGCGCTGGTGGTGGAGACCGACCCGGTACTGGTGGTTGACCTCGGCGGCGACCACACCCTCTGCCGGGAGGGGCAATTGCAGGCCGAATTGCTGCACAGCAGCACCCTGCTGCCCAACTATACGTGGTCAACAGGAGAAACCACTTCTGAAATATACGTTGAAACGCCCGGCCAGTATTCCCTCCGTTCCGGAAATGCCTGCGGAGCCTCTCAGGACGAGGTCGTCCTGTCGGGCTGTGAACCTAAAGTCTATGTGCCCAATGTGTTTTACCCTGGCTCGCTGCACGCCGAAAACTACCTGTTCCGGCCTTTTGCCGTGAACGCCGGCATCGTAAGCCTGGACGTGTTCAACAGGTGGGGAGGCAAGGTTTACAGCGGAAAAGGGGACGGGGCCGCATGGGACGGCACACAGGACGGGAGCCAATGCCAGCAGGGCGTTTATGCCTATCTCGTCCGGTACAAAGGGGAAGATGGGAAAGCGGGCATCGTACATGGCGATGTGTTGCTGCTGCGGTGAACAGGCTGGGTTCCTGGAGGTGATGTCCGGGCTGGGACAGGGATGGGGTTTGACAGGGACGGGCGGGCCTTCATTATTTCTCCAATCATTCGGGGTTGGCAAATTCCGGGTAGTTTTGTTCTCAATCAGGGTGATTTTTAAAAATGACCCTGATTTAGGTTAAAGCATCATGCCAACAAAACGAACCCACCTCCGTCTTTTCGCCCTGCTGGGCCTTGCCGCTACGCTGCTCGTCGGCACGGGCGAATTCCTCCTGCACTTTTCGGCGGAAGGCTACGGCGGCAGCGAACCCTTCGGCTACCTGACGCAAGTTTCCACAAGCCGCATCACGTGGGGGCATTTCCTCCTGGTGGCGGGGCTGCCGCTCTACTTCGCCGGGTATTGGTTCATTTACCAAACATTGGGGCGCAGCCGCTGGGCGCTGGCAGTGCTGGTAACGGCAGTCGTTTCGTTTACGACGGGCGGCATCTGGGTCACGTCGAGGGCGATGCTGGTGAAAATCGTGCAGGCACGGGCCGCCGCCGCTGACCCTGTCCCGCTCGATGGGCTGCTTTCATTTTACGAAGGCCATTATGAAATATTGGTGCAGGTGCTGCGGGTGCTCATCCTGCTGCTTTCGTTTTTCTGGGTGATGGCGGTGCTGAAGGGCAAGACCATTTACCCAAAGTGGATGGCCGCCGCCAGCCCCATCGTGCTGCTGGTGCTGGTTTTTTTGTCCTACCTGCTCGTGCCCGCCTTCGGCAAATATTTGGTGCCGACCGCTATGAACGCTGCCCATCTGGCTTTCTTCGGGCTGGCGTTCTATCATTTTTCCAGACAGAGGTGACACCTTTTTGAAAGGTGTCACCTCTAAAAACTCCTTCTTCCAGAGGTGACACCTTTTTGAAAGGTGTCACCTCTAAAAACTTTCTTCCAGAGGTGACACCTTTTTGAAAGG
>SCUG01000103.1 GCA_004297645.1 Saprospiraceae bacterium
GCTCTTCCGATCTCAATCATCGGCAACCCAAACAGTCCATGCGAAGGCAGTCGTTGGAGAGCAATTTCCGGCGATGAGATTGACCGGGACTTCTTTGAGAGCAAAAAGGCTGGAAAGTAATTTTCACCAAGAACAACAGCCGCTGGTACTCGTACCAAAGGCAGGGCAGTCACCGTCAGGCGATCCACTGCCGGGAACATCCTTCGGGGTGCAACTGGCGAAGCAATGTCCGGTTTGTTCTTGCTTCAAAAAAGCAAAGGCTTGGTTCATCGTGTCCTAACTTGAATTCGGGTTGCTATATGCCTGGAAAGACAGCGCAACTGCGATGCCCTTGGGCGTAGCAGAATGTCACCGCTTATAGTGGTGCAGTACTGGTGCTTTGCACAAATCTGGAAAGGCAAGGTCTTGATTTCAGTTTGTTTGAAATACTGGAGTTCGCATTTGAATGGCAATTTCCCCGGAGATTACCGTTCCCAGATGCTGAAGGTTCGCAACTGTCCCCGCTCAGTCCGGGAAATGATGAAAACGGTTCATCTGTCGCAGCCAACCCCTTCCCGGGGTGTCATACAAAGTTGCCGTAAGGTAGATGTGTGTGACGGGATGCATTTCAGAAGAAAAACATCGGCAGCGAGAACGCAGCCTCTTTGAACCGGAAAGCGGTCGCTTTTTGCCCATCCCGCTTCGCGGGGAGAGCAGAAAGTAACACCAACGTTTTTAGGAAAATGCGAACTAAGAGAGGCAAAAATTGCTTTCGGGCAAATGAAGCCTTCGGTGTTTGTCAGCAGCAGCAGCACACTGCCCAAATGTAGATGTTACCAGCTTCGGCTGGCAGCGGAAACAAAAGGTACGCTCGCCACTATATGGCAAGCACGAACACCCTACGTGAAAACGGAAAGTTGTTGTAGTGGCAGTTTTCTCCTCAGATTAATGCCGCTACCAGTTAAACAAATGAGAAAAAGAGACCGAATCTGTCTTTGGGTGATTTTTTCAACACATTTTCTTCGGGAAACGGGAAGAAAAATCTCCTGAAGGCGGAGGACGATTACTACAGAAAAGCGGCGATTGGCTAACGCTAATTGCTTTCCGGAACGAAGGTTTCGGTCTAGTCAAAGGCACGTTTTCTTTTTGAAATCCTTAGTGCCGCTCATTGCGAAGCACCCGGCAAAAGCACAGCAATGTGCCGCTGCCATTGGATGATAAATGAGAAGCTTTTGGCAGGCTTGTTAGTAAAAGTCCAAAGGCCTTGCTGCCAACAAATCTCCGCTGCTTCGCTGTGGAGAATTTTACAGGCAATGAGGTTGGATCTTGCTGAAGTGTTTTGGCACCAAGTGAGGTCACGAGAAAAAGGGACTGGGAGCTTCGGCTTCTAATCCCTTTTCTTGTTTTTGGTCAAATCAGTCCCAGCGCCCCTTGCGCTCTTGCAACACCTGGATGATGAACTTGATTAAAAATCCCGCAACTTTCAGCCTATCAGTTCCACCCCTTTAGACATATCTTCCCGGTTCACAAAGGCGGCGAAGGTTTTCGTTTTATACTGTTGAGCGCCAGGTTTTGTTTTTATGAAATCGCCGCAGGCCTTTGGCCAAAAGATAACGTTCGGAAGTATAATTCATGCCTGTCTCAGCTTCTTCACCATCGTCAAAATCGTCGCCAGCGCCACCGTCTCACCCGTTTCATCATACACATCCACAAGCAGCTTCACGATGCCCTTCGCCACGTCGTCCCCGCTCTTTTTTTCATAGTCAATTTTCTCCTTCACCGTCAGCCGCACGCCGATGGTCATGCCGGGATAGACGGGCTTGGTGAAGCGGCACTCGTCTATGCCGTAGTTCAAAAGGACGGGGCCTTTTTTCGGGTCAACGAAAAGGCCGGCAGCTTTTGAGAGGATGAAGTAGCCGTGGGCCACCCGCCCGGTGAAGATGGTGCCTTCGAGCGAAGTGGCGTCCGTATGGGCGTAAAAATTGTCGCCACTGACGTTGGCAAAATTGGTGATGTCTGCCTCGGTGACGGTGTGTTTGGCGGTGACGACCGTCTCGCCGATTTCCAATTCTTCGAAATGTTTTCGGAAAATATGCACCTCCTTCTCCACCTGCCGCCCGCCATGGTGGTACTGCCTGGTAACGGCGGTGAGGAAGGTCGGATGGCCCTGCACCGCGGTTGTCTGGAGGTAGTGGTGGAGGCTGCGCATGCCTCCGAGTTCGCCGCCGCCGCCCGCCCTGCCGGGGCCGCCGTGGTTGAGCAGCGGGAGCGGCGAGCCGTGGCCCGTGCTTTCCCTGGCGCAGGCTTCATTCAAAATCAAAATACGGCCGTGGAAGGGCGCCGAGCCGATGACGTAGTCCCGTGCGATGCGCTCATCGGCGGTGACGATGGTGCTGACGAGCGAGCCTTTGCCCATGTTCGCCAGTTCGATGGCGTCGTCGAGGGACTTGTACGGCATGATGGTGCTGACGGGACCGAACACTTCAATTTCGTGAGAATCTGTTTTGTGAAATGGGTCGTCGTTGAGCAGGAGCACCGGCTGGAAAAAAGCGCCCTTGTGGCGGTCGGCCCCGGCCACCTCGAAGTCGCCGTCCAAACTGCCGAATACAATGCTCGTGCTGGCGGCGAGTTCTTCCACCCTTGCCCGGACCTCGTCCACTTGCGAGCGACCGACGAGGCTGCCCATGCGCACGCCCTCCACCTGCGGGTCGCCGATGACGGTTTTGGACAATGCCTGTCCGAGTGCTGTTTGCACGTCCCCGACCAGTGCTTCCGGCACGAGGATGCGGCGCACGGCGGTGCATTTTTGGCCCGCCTTCGTGGTCATTTCCCGGTGGACTTCTTTGATGAAAATATCGAACTCCGGCGTGCCGGGCACGGCGTCTTCGCCCAAAACAGCGGCGTTGAGGCTGTCGGCCTCCATGTTGAAAGGCACGGCGTTGGCGATGATGGCGGGGGTGGATTTCAGCATCCGCCCGGTGGAGGCCGAGCCGGTGAAGGTGACCACGTCCTGCCCCTGCACCGGGTCGAGGATGCCTTTGGCGCTGCCGCAAACGAGTTGCAGCGACCCCTCCGGCAGGATGCCCGACGCCACGATGTCCTGCACCATGGCATGGGTGAGGAACGAGGTCTGCGTGGCAGGCTTCACGATGGCGGGCATGCCGGCGAGCAGGTTCACGGAGATTTTTTCGAGCATCCCCCAGATGGGGAAGTTGAAGGCGTTGATATGAATGGCCACCCCGTGACGTGGGGACATGATGTGCCGCCCAACGAAGCTGCCCTCCTTGGAGGATTTCACCGTTTCGCCGTCCACGAAGAAGGTCTCGTTGCCGAGCTGCCGGCGCAGGCTGGCGTAGGCGAACAAGGTGCCGATGCCGCCCTCGATGTCCACCCAACTGTCGGCTTTGGTGGCGCCGGTCGCATAGCTGAGGGGGTAGTAGCTTTTGCGCCGCTCGTGGAGGTAGA
>SCUG01000104.1 GCA_004297645.1 Saprospiraceae bacterium
GCTCTTCCGATCTATCCAGAAGTTCGACCCCTACCTCAACGTGGACCCCGGCACACTCAATCCCTATGAACACGGCGAGTGCTACGTTACCGATGACGGCGCCGAGACCGACCTCGACCTTGGGCATTACGAGCGATTTCTCAACACGCCAACCTCACAGGCCAACAACGTCACCACTGGCCGTATTTACCAGGCGGTCATCAACAAAGAGCGGGCGGGCGACTACCTCGGCAAAACAGTACAGGTGGTGCCTCACATCACCGACGAAATTAAGCGCCGGGCGCAACTGCTCGGCATGACCAATAAATACGACATCATCATCACCGAACTGGGCGGCACGGTCGGAGACATCGAGTCATTGCCCTACTTAGAGGCGCTCCGCCAGTTGCGGTGGGAGCTTGGTGCCGACAATTGCTTAGTCATCCACCTGACGCTGATTCCCTACCTCAGTGCGGCGAAAGAACTCAAAACCAAACCCACGCAACACTCCGTAAAAGAGCTTTTGAATACCGGGATTCAACCCGACATTCTGGTGTGCCGCACCGAGCACCCGTTGGATATTGAACTCCGGCGTAAAGTGGCGCTTTTTTGCAACGTGGACATTGGCTCCGTGGTGGAAGCCATTGATGCGGAGACCATCTACGACGTGCCCTTGCTCATGGCCAAAGAGAATTTAGACAAAACCGTCATGGCCAAATTGCGCCTCCCCGACCGGCAGGAGCCAAATCTGAAAAACTGGAAGGAATTTTTGGGCCATCTCAAAAACCCTGTGCGGGAAACCCGCATCGGATTGGTGGGCAAATACATCGAATTGCAGGATGCCTACAAGTCCATCTACGAATCCTTCGTCCATGCCGGGGCTATGAATGAATGCCGGGTGAACGTCGTGCCCATCCATGCCGAGGCTCTTTCCGGCACTTATGAAGAGGTGGCAAAAAAACTGGCGGATTTCGATGGCTTTTTGGTGGCACCGGGATTTGGAGAGCGTGGCATCGAAGGTAAAATCAATGCCATCCGGTATGCCCGCGAGAACAAGGTGCCATTTTTCGGCATCTGCCTCGGCATGCAATGTGCCGTGGTGGAGTTTGCCAATAACATCCTCCATCTGCCAAATGCCGCCTCTACCGAGGTGAACCCCAAAACTGAAGACCCCGTCATTGCCCTGATGCCGGAGCAGAAGAAGATTACAAAAAAGGGAGGCACCATGCGCCTCGGTGCTTATCAATGCGACCTGAAAAAAGGCTCACTCGCCCATAAGGCCTACCGCTCCTTAAAAATTTATGAGCGCCACCGCCACCGTTACGAATTCAACAACGCCTATTTGGAGCAATTTGAAAATAACGGACTCATCGCCACCGGCAAAAATCCAGAAAACAACTTGGTCGAGATTGTCGAATTAAAGGACCACCCCTGGTTCGTGGGAGTGCAATTTCACCCGGAATTGAAAAGTACGGTCGAGAATCCTCATCCGCTTTTTGTACAATTTGTGAAGGCATGTCTTAAATAATGGCAGCGCGAATTTTCCCTTATTTTTTGGTGTTCATGGCCACACTCGGAGTGAGCCACCATCCTTTTTTTTGGGACACCATTCAGTTGGGTTCCAAACACGCCCAATTTTTTTACGAGACCAATTTCAGCTCCATCCTGCTGCCCGAAGAAATGGACAGTGGTCACCTGCCCGCCTTCGGCATGTACTTAGCCGCCGTCTGGAAAATCTTTGGCAAGAGCCTGCCGGTGAGCCATTTTGCCATGTTGCCGTTCTTGATGAGTACCGTTTTTTTTCTGCAAAAAATTGGCGGCAGGTTAGCCGGGCGCCGTTGGGGTCTTTGGCTGGTGCTGCTCTGCTTAGCCAGCCCCGTGCTGGCAGGGCAGGCGGTTTTGGTAAGTCCCGATGTGGCGCTCGTTTGTTTTTTCCTGATGGCGCTTTGGGCAATCTGGGAGCAGGGCAAACTGCCCTGGCTGACTTTTGCCGTCATGGGGCTGGGCCTCATCAGCATGCGCGGCATGATGCTCGGCGTGGCGCTATACTTTTTCTACGTGTTCACTGGGTTCCGGGGGGATGATGGTCTTAAAGTTCCTGCCCGGAAAATCCTGCCCTTTTTACCGGGAGGACTCATCGCATTGGCCTACCTTTTTTATCATTGGAAAATGACTGGCTGGGTAGGTTATCACGCTGGTTCGCCTTGGGCGCCGAGCTTCGAGCGCGTCGGTTTTTCAGGCTTCTTAAAAAATATTCTCATCTTGGGTTGGCGGTTTTTAGACTTTGGGCAGGTCTTTATCGCGTTGGGGCTGGTGGTCATTCTTGCTGCCAATTGGCCGGGATTCACCAGGTGGCAGGCCCAACTGAAAGCCCTGAAAAACGACAGCATGCTGACGCAACTCTTAGTGCTGTTGTTGTTCGTCGCATTGGTCATCATCCCGCCGCTGGTTTTTTACAAAGGCTTGCTGGGGCACCGGTATTTGTTGCCGGTTTTTCTGCCACTCACCTTTTTGTTTTTTTACGCGTTGCAAAGTCTGACAAAGTACCGCCGTGCTTTGTTCCTTGCCGTTTTTTTTGGGCTTGCCTCCGGCAATTTTTGGGTGTACCCAAAAAATATTGCCATGGGCTGGGACAGCACACTCGCCCACCTGCCGTGGTACAGTCTGGAATCAGCCATGGAGCAATTCCTCCACTCGCACGATATCTCTTACGCTGCGGTAGGCACGGCCTTTCCCAATATCGGGCCTCGGAAAAACATGGAACTGAACGGGGTAGAGGAGGGCTTTAGGGAGAAAAATTTGGACGAAAACTGTTACGTCTTTTATTCCAATGTGATGAATGATTTCACGGATGAAGAAATTAGTCTGCTCGAAAAAGACTGGCAGGAAGTGACCCGCATGGAGCGGCGGGGCGTCTGCGTGATTTTGTACAAAAACCCGAGACAATGCGAAAACTAAGCATGGAGGAATTGGGCCGTGCCACTCCGAAGGAGTTTGCGGCGAAGGAAAAAACGCCGGTCGTGCTGGTGCTCGATAATGTGCGTTCTGGCCTCAACGTAGGTTCCGCCTTTCGCACCGCCGACGCATTTGCCCTTTCTAAAATCGTGCTTTGCGGCATCTCCGCCCGGCCCCCCCACCGCGAAATACTGAAGACAGCATTGGGCGCCACCGATACCGTGGAATGGACTTACACAGACAGGCCAGAGGACGCCGTGCGGCAGTTGAAATCGGAGGGATACGTCGTACTGGCGGTGGAGCAAACTACGGGAAGCATTCCGTTGCAAGACTTCGATGTGTTAAAAGACTGCCGCTATGCTTTGGTTTTCGGCAACGAAGTTTCGGGAGTGTCGGAGGCCGCCCTGGCAGAGGTGGATGGCAGCATCGAAGTCCCTCAGTTCGGCACAAAACACTCGCTCAATATCGCCGTTTGTGTGGGCATTCTGGTTTGGGAATTTTTTAGAAAATGGCGCTTCGCTGAGCAAGGAAACTAAGAGCTTGTGGGCGTTTTCCAGTCGGGGGGATAGCATCTGAAATAGCCTCTGCCCGGAAGTGGCTTTATGCTATGAACGGGGCATGGTTAGCGGTCATTTCCACCGCACCACTTCATAACCGAAGATTCCTTTTTGCACATTCAACCGTACCTTATCGCCTCGCTCCACCTCTGGAAATTTCGGGCTTTCACTCCTCAGGCGCTCCAGCTTCCCGTCCTTGAAAATGAAAATGTAATAGCCGTCAGGCTCGATTTTTTCACCCTCCAAATAACCGAAGCGGCTGGCAGCATAGGGTTTTTCTGAAAAAAATTCGACCTGAATTTCGTGAATAGAACGGTAAGCCGGCAGGCGGTTGGCCCAACTTCCAATGAGGGGAGCAAAGAGGGTACACATGCAAATGCAACCCGTCCAGAGGCGCATTTTCCCAAGGATGTCTTCTGTATATTTTTTGAGCTGCCAGCTCAAAAGCACGCCTGTTGCCAAGCCCCCGATGAGCGACTTCACTATCAGGTCTTGTGCGTCAAGGGTGTTGGCAAATACCCGGAATTCGGCAGCATACGCTGCTATAAAGCCAAGCAGGGCCAAGACACACACCAAGGCTATTACCTTGTAATTCAGCTTTATCAATGATGCAGGCATATTTCCGACACGCAATAGCTCGTCAGGCCATTTCAAATTGAAGCCTGGCGAGGCTCTTGTAAATGCCGTCTTCCAATTGCGAAAGTTCGTCGTGGGTGCCGCTTTCGACGATGCGGCCATTGTCTATTACGTAGATGCAATCAACGTTTCGCACAGTGGCCAACCGGTGGGCGATGATGATGGAGGTACGCCCTTCCATGAGTTTGTCAAGGGCATCCTGCACGACCCTTTCAGATTCGGCATCGAGTGATGAGGTGGCCTCATCGAGCAATAAAATAGAGGGATTTTTCAGGATGGCCCGTGCAATGGCGACGCGCTGCCGCTGGCCTCCGGAGAGTTTGATTCCCCGCTCCCCGACTACGGTTTCCAGCCCTTCGGGGAACGACTGGATGAAGTCCCAGGCGTTGGCCTTGATGGCGGCCTGCTGCAATTCCTCGTCCGATGCGCCGGGTTTGCCGTAAAGAATATTTTCGCGGATGGTGCCACCAAATAGCAATACCTCCTGGGGTACGATGGCGATATTTTGCCGGTAAGCGGTGGTGTTCATGTCGTTGATGTTAATGCCATCCACTCTGATTTCCCCGCTGTTCATTGTGTAAAACTTCAACAGTAGTTGCACGATGGTGGACTTGCCAGCTCCGCTCGGACCGACGAGCGCCACCTTTTGGCCTGCGGCCACATTGAAGCTTATTTTTTTCAAAATTGGAACATCGGTGCGCGTGGGATATTCAAAGGCAACCGCATCGAATTCGATATTTCCTTCTAACCGCTTAGCCGGGGGCGGAGTGGTTTCGTTCACCTGCACCTCACTCACTTCATCCAAAATCTCTCTGACCCGCTCGGTGGCACCGATGGCTCCCAGCAGTTCGGTGTAAAAATTGCCGAGGCCGGCGATGGCAGCTCCAATGATGGCGGTATATACCACGAATGAAATCAACTGGCCGGGGGTAATGGTGCCGTTGCTCACCATGAAAGCCGCTTCCCACACGATGAAAAACAGGGCACCGAACAATACCGTGACGATGAATACCGAAAACAGCGCCCGGCGCCGGGCAAATTTTAATGAAACATCCACGGTTTTGAAAATGGCCTTGCTGTACCGCAGGTGCTCGTACACCTCGTTGGTGAAAGCCTTAACAACGTGGATGTTTTGCATGGTTTCGTTCAGGATGATGTTGGAATTGGCAAGTTCACCCTGCCGTGCTTTGCTCAACTTGCGGATGTAGCGCCCAAAAACCATGGCACCAACCACAATGACCGGAAACGTTGCCAACATAATAAGGGCGAGCATCGGGGTGGTGATGGCGAGAAAAATGATACCTGAAATGAGGATAATCACCTGCCGCATGAACTCAGCGAGCGTGATGGAAAAGGCGCTGTATAATTTTTCGACGTCGGCAGTGAGGCGGCTCACAAGCTCGCCGGTTCTCGATTTTTCAAAAAACACGATGGGTAGGGAAATCAACTTCTGGTACAAGGCTCTTCGCACATCGGCGATGCCCTTTTCGCTCACAGTGGCAAATAGCAACACCCTGAAATAGGATACAAATCCCTGCACCACCAAAATGAAAAGAAGCAGGAACCCCACATCTTTCAAGGTGATGGGATACTTGGATTTGCCGAGGGCAATGTCCACCATTTCACCTGATAGGTAGGGGAAAATCATAAACACGAGACTTGAGAAAAAAAGCAGCACCAATCCCGCTATGAGGTGCATCCGGTAGGGTTTTACAAAAGTGAAGATTTGCAAAGCCTTGCGGAGTTGCTCGCCACTAATCTTCTTGGGTGTTTCAGATAGTTCGGTATTGTGTCTATTATTTGCCATTGTTATTTTGCTGAGTTAATGCGAATCAAATGAACCATAACATTCTCCCACCGATGAAGTTGAAAATCCAGTGATTTTGCCAATGATGATATTCACGCCGGGTTTTACGAGGAACGTGGCGGCGGGATGCAATGTGCGGTAAAATTACCCCTTTTCATCGCTGTCGCTTCGGTTTTCAAAGCAAAATGCCGAGTTTGGCCTTTCACAAATCTTTACTTAACCAGAAATACAATCGCCGTGAATTTGCCCCCCGCTTTTATGGAAAGGATGAAAGTGGCCTTAGCCGGTGACTACCCGGCTTTCGAGGCTTCGCTGGCGCAACCGGCCCCGGTGAGTTTGCGGCTCAATCCCTCCAAACCTGTAACTGGGTTTTCCCAACCCGACGCCGTGCCCTGGCATCCGGAAGGGCGGTACCTGCCGGAGCGGCCGGTTTACACGCTCGACCCGTTGTTTCACGCAGGTGCCTATTATGTGCAGGAAGCGTCGTCCATGTTTGTCTTTCAGGCCATCCGGCAATGGGCGGAGCGTCATCAAAAACTCAGGGTACTCGACCTGTGTGCCGCACCCGGCGGCAAGATTACATTGCTGGCTTCGGCATTGGGCAATGAGGCGCTGGTGGTGGCGAATGAAGTCATCCAAAGCAGGGTGCCCGCCCTTCGCATGAACCTCGAAAAGTGGGGATTTCCGAATGTAGCTATCGCTAACCACGACCCTGCGGATTTTTCAAAACTCCCTGGATTTTTTGACGTGGTGTTGGTGGACGCGCCCTGTTCTGGCGAGGGCCTTTTTCGCAAATCGCCGGAGGCAGCTACC
>SCUG01000105.1 GCA_004297645.1 Saprospiraceae bacterium
GATATTATCTTTGCTTTTGGCGCTATCATAACAGAATTTTCTGCCCACATAGCGAATGACCCCGATAAACCTCAACTGCAAAAAGCCACTGACATGCTCAATTTTCGTTGCAAAGCTTTTCATGAACTGACAGCCCCACAACTTTACACCATCATGGTCTTGCGCCAAGAGGTATTCGTGGTGGAGCAGAACTGCGCCTACCTCGATGCAGATGGCAAGGACTTCTCTTCCTGGCACCTCATGGGCCACGACGACGAGGGGCAGCTCGTAGCCTATGCCCGCCTCATGCCCCAAGGCACATCCTATGAAAATCACGCCTCCATCGGGAGAGTCTTAACGGCTCGAACCCACCGTAGAAAAGGCATCGGCAAAGCGATTATGAAATCAGCGCTCGACACCATGGAGCAACTCTTCCCCGGCGAAAGCATCAAAATCAGCGCACAATCTTATTTAAAGGATTTTTACGAAAAACTCGGCTTTGTCATTTCCGGGCCTGAATACCTCGAAGACGGCATTCCACATTACCCGATGGTGAAGGGGTGAGATTCCCCGCAATTAAGCACCCCGGAAATCTTACCGCCCATGCCTCTCCCCGCTGCTGGTGAGGCAAATACTCCGGACTGGGAATACAGGAAATAGGAAGCTACCCCCAATCAGCCATCTGGAACTTGGCCACATGCCAGGCGTTCTGTAAATTCGCCCGATATCATCAGAAAAGCATACGGGGAGTGTCACTTTCCGAAAAGCGGCACTTCTAAAAAATTATTTTTGACATGAAAAATCGAGAACTACTCTCCTTGCTGTGCTGCTTCCTGCTTCAGGGCACACTTCTCTCTCAGATTGCTCCGCAAAAATCTACCGAAAAATGGCCACCCGAACTCACCGAAGTGTGGGAACCAGAGCCAGTAGTAGTGTCGCCCGGTCAGAGCACCACTGCCCCGTCCGATGCCATCGTCCTTTTTGATGGAACAAACACTGGCGAATGGATACATAAAGACGGCTCACCGTGCAAATGGACCGTGCAAGACGGGGCCATGACGGTGGCCGCCGGCACGGGTAGCATTTTCACCAAACGAACTTTCGGCGACTGCCAGCTTCACATCGAATGGCGCACCCCCGCCGAAGTGAAAGGCGAAGGGCAAGGCCGGGGCAATAGCGGCATTTTCCTCCAAAACCGCTACGAGGTCCAGGTACTCGACAACTACGGCAACCGCACATATTCCAACGGGCAGGCTGGCTCCATTTACAAACAATCCATGCCGTTGGTGAATGCCTGCCGCCCTCCCGGCGAGTGGCAGACTTACGACATCATCTTCACTGCCCCGCGCTTCAATGCCGGTGGCATGAAGACCTCCTCCGGGCAAATTACAGTGCTACAAAATGGCGTTTTGGTACAAAATCATACGCGCATTTTGGGCACAACTGAGTACATCGGCCTGCCGCGCAATGAGGCTCACGAAAAGGCACCGCTGCAATTGCAAGACCACGGCAACCCCGTGAGCTACCGCAATATCTGGATTCGGGAATTGTAGAATACCTGGCGGCAAGATTCGAAATAGTTCAACCGTTCAAATTGATACAGTTTGAACGGTTGAACTTTTGGGCGCAAAAAAGAAAATTACTTGTGGCGCTGAAAGTTAGTCGCTGCCCGTTTTGGAAGGTAGTCTGATTTCGTAGAGCTGAACGATTTTGGCCTGTTGATCCGCCATCTTGTTGAGGAGCCTCATCTCTTGCTTAAGCGCTATTTCTCCAGGCGCTTCTTTGATTTTTCGTAGAGATTTGAGTTGGCGGTTGAGGTCGAGAATTTTCAAAATTGTGCTCTTTAGGGCAGCTTTGGCACTTGATAGGCGGTTGCTCACAGATTGTTCATTCATTCGAAGATGTTTTGGTTAAGGTATGGATGTTGACTTTTTAATTTTCCTCTAACGACTGAGTGACAAATATAGTTTTACTCCAGCCAATTTCCTAAGTTAAAATCTTAAAATCTCGATAGCCGTTTGACCAAAATCTAAGGCAGGAATTTTCCCATAGTGTTGCAATTTTGTAACGCCTCCATGGAAATTAGCATTTTAAACACTTCAACACTTTTAAAAGAACGTTGTTCCCAAGACAGTTCTTTATGAGCATTGCTTCTGGTTGACAACCCTGTACCCCAACAGGCGTTTACCTGTCTATTCTAATCCACTCAACGCATACGAGCCTATGAATCAGAATCAGTCTTTATGGTACCTCGAAAATATCGACGTGACCAACATCTTTTGCCCCAACAAATTCGGCGCCCACGAGCATTCGCTCACCCATAAAAACTACAGCAAGGGGGAGTATATCTTCCTGCCCGGCGAGTTGGCTGACAAGATTTTTTTCATCACCGAGGGCCGGGTCAAGATTGGCTTGTACAGCGACACCGGGAAGGAAATTACCAAAACCGTTCTCTCTAAAGGCGAAGTGTTTGGCGAGCTACCACTCGCTGGTGAAAATAATCGCCGGAACTTCGCCGTCGCAATGGAAAAAACGATGACCTGTGTGTTGTCGGTGGACCAAATGCGAAGCCTGATGCGCGACCATGGCCCGCTCAGCATCTTTTTTCTGAAAGTAATGGGAAGCAGAATGCTGGAAATGGAAAAGCGCCTCGAATCCCTCGTCTTCAAAGGTTCCCGCACGCGGGTGGTCGAATTTCTGAAAGACCTTGGTATGCAAAAAGGCCAGCGGGTGGGCTACGAATGGGTCGTCCGCAAGTTTTTCACCCACCAGGAAATCGCCAACCTGACGGCTACTTCCCGCCAAACGGTAACCACTGTTTTGAACGAATTGGAAGAGAAAAAAATCCTCACCTACGACCGGCGGCGGCTGCTCATCAGAGATATTGACGCCTTAGAAAGGGAAATGAAACCAACTTGAAGGATGAGCGGGCTGCTTTAGTCTCAGCATTGTTCTCTGATTTTTTTTTCAATATTGGTGGTGGAATAGCCCTCTATGTATGGCAGGCTCAGTACCTCGCCACCATTTTCCAACACGATTTCTGCGCCGGCAATTTGGCCGGGCTTCCAGTCTCCGCCTTTCACGAGCACATCGGGCACGATGGCATTGATGAGTTCCAAAGGGGTGTCTTCTTCAAAAATTATCACCGCATCCACGCATGCAAGGGCAGCGAGTACATACTGCCGGGAGCGCTCATCCTGAATGGGGCGGCCAGTGCCTTTGAGGCGCCGCACTGAAGCATCGGAATTGACGCCTACGACGAGCCGGTGGCCGAGGTCCCTGGCCCCGGCGAGGTAATGCACATGCCCCAGATGCAGCAGGTCGAAACAGCCGTTGGTGAATACTACTTTCTCGCCGTGCTGCCGCCAATGCGCCACGCTATCCCGCAACTGTTGCCGGGTCTGAATCTTGGATGTTATGGTTTCAAAAAACACGATGCTCGTAATTAACCTCACTTCTTTGGTGGATGGTTGAGTATTAAACATTGGCCGCGGGCCTGTTTACAAGGGGTAGTAAAATCAGGGAAAGCAGGCCGAGGACGATGTTAAATCCGATGGAGACCGAGAAGAAAATAATATTGGCTACGGAAAAGGCATCGTCGCCCCGTATGCCATAAAAGAGCGTGAGCGCGGCGATGACCAGCGCATGAAAGGTGCCCATGCCGCCGGGCGAAGGAATGACCATGCCGAGGGTGCCAAAGGCAAAAACAGTGAGGGCTGCCTGTAAACCGAGGTGCGCCGTAGGCTCGAACGCCTGAAACCCCAGCCACGTCATCAGGAAGTACAAAAACCAGATGCTGAGGCTGTGGAAGATAAATAGTCCGGGGTGCTCCAGCCGGCGCACGCTGAGTATGCCCTCCCAAAATCCGGCGAAGATTTTTACCACTTTCCAGTATAGCGCAGTTGGGGCCATTTTCTTTCTGAAAATCCAGAATGCGGAAACAGCGGCTACCAGCAAGCCAGCCAATATCCACCACCAATGGTTTGAAATGCTGCCACCTCTGTTCGCATTCTCCACGGCATAGCCCCAGAGTTTGTCATACTCGAAAAGAAGCGCCAGCCCGAATGCCAATGCTAAGCACAGGATATCTACCACCCGGTCCACCACGATAGTGCCCATGACCTTTTCCACCGGGATGTGTTCGTATTTGGAAAACAGACCGGCCCTCACCACCTCGCCCATTCTCGGCAAACCGAGGTTGGCGAAGTACCCAACTAAGATGGCGAGAAAACCATTGATGAACCTCGGTTTATACCCCAGCGGCCGCACCAAAATCAGCCATTTCATGGTGCGGTTGTAATTGCTCATCACAAAGGCCGCAAGCACCAGCCCTATCCATCCAAACCGCGCATTTCTGAAATCGGTTATCAGTTTATCCATCAGGCTGCACTGCGAGTGTGGGATGCCCCTCAGGCTGCAATCTTCCAGAAAGGCGGCGTTCTGCTGCCGGAACACCAAGTACAAAATAATGGCACCGATGCTGAGAAAGACCAAAAATTGAAGGGTATTAAACAGGATTTTTTTCACTAAGGAAGCATGAATGCGTGAGGTAACCTCTGACAAACTCATTGTGCCGGCACAGGGCTTGCCACGGAAAATCACATGAGTTGGTTATTTTCATCCGGGAAAACCGAAATGGATTTGAATGTTCTGGCCTCCTCCGGCGTCATCATGGCATAAGTAATAATGATGACCTCATCTCCCGGCTGCGCCTTGCGCGCCGCGGCTCCGTTGAGGCAAATGATTCCCGAATGGCGCCCGCCCGGAATCACATAAGTTTCTATGCGCTCGCCATTGTTATTGTTGACCACTTGCACCTTTTCGCCCTCCACAATATTGGCG
>SCUG01000106.1 GCA_004297645.1 Saprospiraceae bacterium
CCGCCGATGGCAGGGTGGACTTTCGCGACCTTATCCGTCATTTTGCCAAAGAATTCAAAGTAAAAATAGAAATGCGCCAGATCGGTGCCCGGCAGGAATCAGCACGCATCGGCGGGATGGGGCCTTGTGGCAGGGAGCTTTGCTGCTCTACCTGGCTCACCTCTTACCGCACGGTGTCCACGGCTGCTGCCCGCTATCAGAATTTAGCCATCAACCAGGCCAAGCTCTCCGGGCAGTGCGGCCGCCTCAAATGCTGCCTGAATTACGAGTTGGATACTTACATGGAGGCCCTTTCCGCTTTCCCTGAAAATGCGGATAGACTCAAAACAAAAATGGGCGTGGCTATTCTCGTTAAAACCGATATTTTCAAAGGCGTGATGTATTATGCCTACAACCGCGAAAGCGGCCGTGACAGAATGTACATCCTCGACCTTAAGCGCGTACGCGACATCAGGGACATGAACAAGAAAGGCGAATTCCCGGACGACCTCCCAGAGTTCCAGGCGACTTCCGATAACGGCGGCGCCGAAGAACGTGATTTCGAAGATGTGACCGGGGTTATCGAATTGCCACCCGAAGAGAGAAAAGGGCGCGGCAAAAGGAGAAGTAAGCCCGGCAAAAACCGTGGCACAAGAACCGAAAATCAAAAGGACGCAGGCTCTCCGCATGCACAAAGCAAACCGCCTGAAAGGAAGGAACAGGGCCTCCCCGGCAGGAACAGGGGAAATCGCAACAGGGGCCGGGGCCATGGTGGAAACAAAAACCGCAACAACGGCAACAACAAGGATAAATAAGGAACGTGCGCAAAATAACTTGGTAAGTTTTGCAGAAGCCAATTCACCGGGTGACTCGAAGTCACCCGGTGAATTCGACAAGTTGTTTTGCGCACGTTCCTAAGCTCTAAATTGAAAGCATGAAATACGACGTCACTGTCATCGGCTCCGGCCCCGGAGGCTACGTGGCAGCTATCCGCTGCGCCCAGCTCGGCATGAAAACCGCCATCATCGAACACTATAATTCCCTCGGCGGCACCTGCCTCAACGTGGGCTGCATCCCCTCCAAAGCGTTGCTCGACTCTTCAGAACACTACCACAACGCCAAAGAAAAATTCCAGGAACACGGCATTGACCTTTCCGGCCTCAAGGTGAACCTTCCGCAGATGATTCGACGGAAAAACGACGTGGTGGACCAAACGGTGAAAGGCATCGGGTTTCTGATGAAGAAAAACAAAATCGAAGTCCTTCACGGCCACGGCTCTTTCGTTGATGCCCACAAAATCAGCATCGCAAAAGAAGATGGTACCAAAGAGGAAATTGAGACGGACAAGGTCATCATCGCCACCGGCTCCAAGCCCATCGTGCCCCCTGCATTTAACTACGATAAAAACCGGGTCATCACTTCCACCGAAGCACTCAACCTTCCGCAAGTGCCCAAGCGCATGGTCATCATCGGCGGCGGAGCCATCGGGTTGGAGTTAGGCTCCGTGTATGCCCGGCTCGGCACCGGGGTGGAAGTCGTCGAATTCCTCGACCGCATCATCGCCAATATGGATGGCGATTGCAGCAGCGAACTGCAACGGTCGTTGAAAAAGCTCGGCATGAAGTTTCACCTCAAACACAAGGTGAACACTGTGAAAGCACTGAAAAATGGCGTGAAGGTGGAAGTGCAAAAGCGCGATTCCGAAGATACCTTTATGCTGGAAGCTGATTATTGTCTGGTCGCTATTGGCCGAAGGCCATACACCGATAAACTGGGCTTAGAAAACGCCGGGGTGCAGCTCGACGAAAAAGGGCGGATAAATGTGAATGACCACCTTCAGACCAATGTCCAAAATATTTACGCCATCGGCGACGTGGTGAAAGGTCCCATGCTGGCGCACAAAGCCCAGGATGAAGGCATACTCGTGGCCGAAACCCTCGCCGGCCAAAAACCTCACATCAACTACAACCTCATACCGGGGGTGGTCTATACCTGGCCGGAAGTGGCCGGGGTGGGCCAAACCGAGGAGCAACTAAAAGAAGCGGGCATACCCTACAAATCGGGCAAATTCCCCATGCGGGCTTTGGGCCGCGCCCGCGCCAGCACCGACATCGAAGGCATGGTGAAAATACTCGCCCACAAAGACACCGATGAAATCCTCGGCGTGCACATGGTGGGCGCCCGCGCCGCCGACATGATTGCGGAAGCCGTAGCTCTTATGGAGTTCCGCGCTTCAGCGGAAGACTGCGCCCGCATGAGCCACGCCCACCCAACTTACACCGAGGCCATAAAAGAAGCAGCGCTGGCGGCTACGGGGGACAGAGCGTTGCATGTGTGACAGTGATGAAAAACAGGGCACGTCTTTACAATTTTTCCGACGGGAGCGGCTTCCGGGGCAAAGCCACCAGTGAAGTTTTCAATGAAATTCACGACCGAAAGGCCTGGAATATCGAAACCTTCGAATCCGCATCCGGCGAAGGCTCGTCACTTGTCCAAACCGCCGTGCTTATCGAAGAACTGCCGCCGGTGCTGAAAAAACTTGGCGTGAAATCCCTGCTCGACCTGCCCTGCGGCGACTTCCACTGGATGCAGCACGTGCCCATGCCCGGCGTGCTTTACACGGGTGCTGACATCGTGGCGTCTTTGGTTGAAAACAACCACTCGAAGTACGCTGGGGAGCACCGGCAATTCATCCTCGCCAACCTGCTGACGGACGAACTCCCCGCTGAAGATTTGATTTTCTGCCGCGATTGCCTCGTGCATTTTTCCTTCCGCAACATTGAGCTTGCGCTCCAAAACATACGGCGCAGCGAAGCCCGCTACCTTGCCATAACTCATTTCCCGGAAGAAGCTGAAAACCACGACATCATCACCGGCGGCTGGCGCCCGCTGAACTTCTGCCGGGCGCCCTTTCATTTCCCCTATCCACAAATTTTAATCAATGAAAAATGCACCGAGCGTGGCGGTGCATTCAGCGATAAGAGTTTGGCCATTTGGCAGGTTGAAAAACTGCCGCTCACTTCTCAATCACCACCGCCACCCGGTCGTAACTCAGGCCGGTGAAAATTCCCAGCGCATTGGCATCGCCGCTCAAATTGGAAATGATGGAACTCGGCTGCCCGAACGGGTTGCTGTTGGCGTTGATGGCGTTGAAAGTGCTTTCCCAAAAGTCGAAGTATGCCCGGTCAATGTGAAAGATGGTGGTGAAAACCGTGTCGCCCACAGCGTAGTCGAAACCCGATCCGAAGACGATTTTATTGTCATCCACAAAATCATCGAAAGTGGTGAAATCCTGGTCGGGAATGCTGTCGAGCGAATTGTGGTGCAGCATCCGGCGGTAATAATCTTTCGTGGCGGGGTCGTCGGTAAGATAGGTAAGTACACGGGCCAACGTATCGGCCTCGCTTTCGTATTCCACCACCACGCTGTCTATGGGCACCACCGGCAGAATGTGGGTGGTGGCGGTGATGGTCTTTCCGTCAGGTGTGATTATTTTCAGTGAAAAGTCGTTGTCGTGCCCGCCGGGCACGAGGTCAGCGTTGGAATAGTTAAAAAGTTTTTTGGTAAACGGATGGAAAAAAACGCCGTTGTCGAGCACGTAATCCTTGCCGCTGTGTGAGATGACGACCTTGGCGCTGTCCACCAAAATGCTCTCTACGAAATCCAACGGGTTTTCCGGGAACGGCTCGAAATACGGGACGCTCTTCGTCAGCAACAAGCTGAACGGCTGCCCCGGTTCGAGGTAACACTCCACCACGTATTGGCTCTCGTACACAGGCAGGTCGAGGTTGATGTCTTTTTCGAGGTTGCCGCAGGCGGTGATGAGAATGGCAGCGGTAAGCGAAAATATGATGGCTAAATATTTCATTGTAATGCTGTAAATAAAGTTTTCCCTTCGAGTTTCTCTGGGTTTTTCTTTGAGCTTGGAAATCCTTTCAGGCTTTCCAATCTCTTAGGTTCAAAATTTAAAAGTCCACGTCAGCGAGCCTAATATCGGGAACAGTGACACCTGCTTTGCCGCCACCCCCTCCGGGATGGCGAGCGGGTCTTCGAGGGGGTCCACGCCTTCGGCATATTGCGGTTCGAGGTAAAGGAAAAAAGCATTGCGACGGTTGGTCGCATTAAAAACACTCAGGGTCAAATCGCTCTCGCCCCATTTCGGAAAGAAGCGGTAAACGAGGCCTGCGTCAGCCCGGAAAAAATAGGGCAGCCGGAAATCGTTGCGCGCGCCAAACACCGGCACGATGGGCTGAAAGTCGGCGCCATGCACATCCTGAAAAGTGAAGCGGCCTACTGGCAGCCACGTGCGGTCGCCGCTGCCATACACCGCCGTGCCGGAGATGGTCAGCCGCCTGGAGAGGTCGTACATCAGCACCAACGACAAGTCGTGGCGGCGGTCGTAACGGGGAAAATATGGGTTGCCCTCGCCGCTGAATACGCGCGATTCATCCACGGGTTTGAATTCGGTGCGCCGCACCAAAGCCAGCGTGTAGCCGAGCCAGCCTTTCAACTTGCCCTCCTGTTTTTCGATGCCCAGTTCCATGCCGTAGCCGTAGCCGCGGCCGATGGCAAATTCATCTTCGAGGTTGTCGTTGGCGAAGAGGCGGGCACCGTCCACGAAGTCCACCTGACGGCCCATTCGTTTGTAATAATATTCGTTGGTGATGAGGTAATTATTGCCCAAGAGATATTCCAGGCCGAGGGCCACCTGGTCGGAATTTTGGGGCTTTATCTGGCGGCCCGACGGGTACCAGATGTCCGTCGGGAGGGCAATTCCAGAGGTGCTCACGAGGTGCAGGTATTGGTACATTCTGGCGTAGCTGCCTTTAAATGAAAGGTTGGGGTTGACGTTGTACACCGCGGCGAGGCGAGGTTCTGCGCCGCCGTAAAATTTCCCGGCGTTCACAAATCCCGAAAGCCGCAAGCCCGCGTTGAGTTTCCAGTGTACGCCGGCGCTTATCTCGTCGGCGATATAGGCACCCATCGAAGCGGCGTTGAAATCGTTGCCGCCGGAGAACGACACCGTGCCGTCGTCACTGCTTGCTTTGAGGCGGCCTACGCCGAATTGATGCCTGGTGACGTAGCTGCCAAAGCGCAACGTGTGGTCGTTGTTCAGCGCGTAATAAAAATCGGATTTCAGATTGGCGTCTTTTACGCTCGAGCCTATTTTGAATGAAAACCCTGTCACCTTCGTCTCGATGTTGTATTCGTAATCGGAGTAGGTGAGGGTGAGGTTGTGGAAGAGTTTCGGAGAAAAAACGTGGTTCCAGCGGGCCGTGCCCGTGACGTTGCCCCAATTGAAATTGAACTCGAAAAAGTCGCCGTCGAAGCCGAACACATCGCGCCCGAAATAGCCGCTGAGGTAGAGCCTGTCTTTTTCACTCAAGGTGAAATTCACCTTGGTGTTCAGGTCGTAAAAATAGTAGTCGGGGATGGGGTTGTAGTCCACATTGTCCGCGTTGGCCTTGTTGATTTTGCGGGTGATGAGGTCCGCGTACGTGCGCCTGCCGGAGACGATGAACGAAGATTTTTCCTTCTCAATGGGGCCTTCCAGTGTGAGGCGGGAAGTGATGAGGCCGATGCCACCGGTGCCGTGATAGCTGCGGTTGTTGCCCTCTTTCATCCGCACATCAATGACGGAAGAAAGCCGCCCGCCGTACTGTGCCGGGAAGCCGCCTTTGTAAAGCTTTAAGTCTTTGATGGCGTCGGTGTTGAAGGTGCTGAAAAAGCCGAAAAGGTGGTTGGCGTTATAGACCACCGCCTCGTCGAGCACGATGAGATTCTGGTCGCCACCTCCACCGCGGACGTACAGCCCCGTGGTGCCCTCGGAACCGGAAGGTATGCCGGGCTTCAACTGAATGGTTTTCAAAATATCCGTTTCGCCGAGAAGCGCCGGGATGACCTTCACCTCGCGGGTGGAGACTTCCTCCACGCTCATCTCCGTCGAGCGGATTTGCTCCCGGTAAGTGCTGGCTTGCACCACTACTTCCTGCAACTGTATGCCCGTGACGAGCTGCACATTTTGCACTACATCGGTTTTGGCCAAAATTTTCAAAGTGTTCGATTGAAAGCCCACATAACTGAATTCGATGGCCACCGAGTCGTTGCCGGCAGGTAGCGCAAGTGAATAAAAACCATACTCGTTGGTAGCAGTGCCATTGCCGCTGGCAGGGGCATAAATCGTGGCTCCGATGAGAGTCTCTCCGCTCTCTCCATCGCTCACCGTGCCGCTCAGGGTGATGGTCGTTTGGGCTTTCAGTACGCCAAGGGAAAAGAAAAATAAAACGGGTAATAGTTGTTTTGAAAACATGCCGTGTGTATTGGTATTTTTCCTGGATTGCCAGGCAACGATAATCGGGCGGCAAATATATCCACCCAATGAAGAAGGCCTAACAATTTTCTACCAATAGTGTTCGGGGTTAAACGAAAGGCAGGTGTGCGCCCCGCTTGGCAGCACCGGTGCGATGCTCCAGGATATTCAATACCGCCACCTTTTCGCAATCTTTACCAACGAAAGCATCACCGGTACCTCTATCAGTACCCCGACGACCGTTGCGAGTGATGCCCCCGAATTCAGTCCGAACAGGGCAATGGCCACGGCGACCGACAGTTCGAAAAAATTGCTGGAGCCGATCATGGCAGCGGGGGCGCAAATTTGGTAGGGCACCTTTAGCCACCGGCCCGATGCCCAGGCGAGGAAAAAGATGAAATACGTTTGGATGGTCAGCGGTATGGCAATCAATAGGATGTTGAAGGGTTGGGCGATGATGTGCTCCCCCTGAAAGGCGAACAGCAGAACCAGCGTGGAGAGCAGCGCCGTAATGGACACGGGCCTCAGCCGCGGCAAAAACGTGCCTTTGAACCACGCCTCCCCGCGGGTTTTCAGCAGCCAGCGGTTGGTCAGGTAACCCGCCGCCAAAGGGATGACCACGAAGATGACGACCGAGGTGACCAGCACTTCATACGGGATGATCAAATCGGTAATGCCGAGGAGGAATTTCACGATGGGCACGAAGGCAATCAGCAGCACGAGGTCGTTCACCGCCACCTGCACGAGGGTGAAGTTCGGGTCGCCCTTCGACAGGTACGACCACACAAAAACCATCGCCGTGCAGGGGGCCGCGCCGAGCAAAATGGCCCCGGCGATGTATTCATCGGCCAGCTCAGGGGTCAGCCATGCGGCGTATATTTTATCGAAAAACAGCCACGCAAAAAACGCCATCGTGAAGGGCTTGATGAGCCAGTTCACCGAGAGCGTAATCCCCAGCCCTTTGGCGTTGTTCCGCACGTCTTTGATGGAGTTGAAATCTATCTGCACCATCATCGGATAAACCATCAGCCAGATGAGAATGGCCACGGGGATGTTCACGTGGTACAGCTCCATGTTGGAAATGAAAGAAATGCTGTCGCCCGCCAACCAGCCCAAACCGATGCCTGCGACAATGCAGAGAATGACCCAGAGGGTGAGGTATTTTTCAAAAAAACCGATGCCTTGTGTTTCTTCGCTCATAATAAAAAAGGTTTAGAAGGTTTAGTAACGTGCGCAAAATAAGATGTGTGTTTTTTCGGCGGCTTCGCCGCCGAAAAAACACACCCTTGTTCTTTTGAGGCCGCCGGAGGCGGCCTCAAAAAGAACATCTTATTTCGAACACGTTACTTA
>SCUG01000107.1 GCA_004297645.1 Saprospiraceae bacterium
GGTTTAGAACTGCACCTCCTAAATTTCCCCAGAAACCGCCAAATATAGCTCCTGAGAACCTGCGCTTACATTGCGCCAAAACCGGTAAATTCAACACTCAGAACATGAGACATGCAGAAGCATTACATTATGGCCTGCGCAGTCTTGCGGCTCTTGTAGCTTTCTTCATAGCTGCCGTTTCCGTCAGCCCCTGCCGTGCCGGAGCGCCACTCCACACGCTCACCTGCCCATCAACTTATGTAGTGCAGGCTGGTGTGGGCGAGTGCGAGGTTCCCGTCTTTTTCGATACCCTCCAGTGGGCGAGTTCGTTGCCATTGGTAGATACAGTGTTTTTACCGGAATCCGGCTCCCTTTTTCCTACGGGAACCACGGTTGTGCTTCTCGCCACCACCAACATCAACGGCGGCATCGAAACCTGCCTATTCAATGTGGTCGTGCAGGGATACAACGCCAACAATGCCGTTTGCCGGAGTTTTGTGGAAGTATCGCTCAACCAAACCTGCGAGCGGGAACTCCTCGCCGCCGGGTTGCTCGACCTGGCGGTGACAGGCTGCCCCACCGATTTCGACGTTATCCGTCTTACCGCCGCTGGCGACTCACTGCCTCCCCTAATTGATGCCTTCGACATCGGCGCTTCCTTCGCTGTGCTTGTGACCAACCAGTTTACTGGCTCCCATTGCACCGCACAGGTATTGGTAACAGGGGGCACGCCACCAGCCATCTCCTGCCCGCCAGACCTCACAGTATATTGCAATGCCCCTGTAGATTCTTCCCAAACGGGTACTCCAACGATTACCGGATGCTATCAAGAAGTTGAAATTGACTACGTGGATGAAACCGTCATTCCGTCGTGCCCCGACAGCGTCGGCTTCCAGATTTCCAGGTTTTGGATTTCCACCGACCCATTCGGTAAAAAAGACACCTGCGAACAGCTCATCACCGGGATGAGGTTCAATGCAGGGCTTGTCACCTTTCCGCCCAACTTCAACGGCACCGATACGATTTCGCTCATTTGTAACAATTCCTCGGAATGGCAAATGACCGCTTCTCCTGAAGTGACAGGTGTGCCATTTTTCGCCGGATTTCCAGCGCAGGGGCCGCCCTCGTGTAAGCTGGCAGTCTCACACCTCGATTTTGAAACACAGCTTTGCGGCGCATCTTATGAAATAAAAAGGGTGTGGACGGCGGTGAGTTTATGCCCGCCAGCCACCACCGTCAAAGACACCCAACTCATTAAAATCATAGACCCGTTTGCCCCTGTCTTCGAACTTCCCGACACGATTTTCGTCAGCACCGCCACCGAGTGCGCCGACTCTTTTTACCTGCCGGGAGCTACCATCGTTTCGGAGTGTTCACCCTTTTCAACAGAAATCATTACGCCGTGGGACACGCTGTACACCAATGGTGGCCCGACGCATGCTGTGCTCACGCCCGGAGCCTATCCCATTTATTTCACCCTGACGGATGAATGCAATCATACCTCCAGCGACAGCACCATACTTTTCATTGACGATGGCCTTTTGGTGGCGTGCCCTTCGCCTGCCACGGTCAATTGCGACTATTACCAGGACACCCTTCTCATCGCCATCCAATCGGGCCTCTTTGGTCCCATCAACGAGCAGTTGGGGTTCCCGCAATACTACGCCAACTGCGACCTTCAAACCGCACAGTCATTCCTGCTCAATGTCAATTCCTGCGGTAACGGCACGGTAGAACGGACCATAATCACGGTGAACACCAGCCCGGCAGTGAGTTGTACTCAACTGATAACTGTGGAGCATGTGTCAGATTTTGAGGTAATTTTTCCGGTAGATATAAAATTGTGTTCCGCCCCTTCGGGGAATTCGGGAGAGGTGCAGATTCTCAATGTATCGTGCGAAGAAATGACTTTTAGTTTTGAGGACAATGTGGTGCTGTCACCCATCCTCCATTGCTATACCGTAAAACGCACCTGGACTGTCATCAATACATGCATTTACACGGGCACCAACAACCACGACGACGTGAATTTAGGGCCCCGCTGGTTTGGCGATGGGGGCGATGGCATCGTGCAATACCTCCAGACCATCGAGGTGAACGATGCCGCCAAACCCGTCTTCCCGGCGGGCTGCGAAATCGCTGACATCTTGCTCGACCCGGACTCCTGCGTCGCTTTTTTCACCCTTCCGGCTCCCCCGGTGGATGCCTGCGGCGGCACCGCTCTGCTCACCGCCAGCAACAGCCTGGGGTTAGAGATTGGCGAAAGCGCTGAGCTTGGCCGCGGTACTTATCAGGCCGTGTACCACGCGACGGATGAGTGTGGCAACACCAGCACTTGCACCACGCAGTTCGAGGTGACGGATGTGACAGCGCCTGTTGCAATTTGTACAACGGTCGTGTTCGTTGCCTTGCCAGCAGTAGTGCCACCAGAGGTGAGTGTCCAGGCTTCAGAATTTGATGATGGCAGCACCGATAATTGCGGGGGAACTTTGCTCTTTTCCTTCGCTCCCGACTCCGTCGAAACGGAGCAGATTTTCACCTGCTCCGATGTGGGCCTCAACCCCATCGTGTTATGGGTCAGGGATGAAACGGGCAACCAGATATTTTGCCAATCCAACCTTATCGTGGGGCCGCCCGTACCGAATTCGTTATGTGAAGAGGAAAATTTAACTATCGCAGGCACAGTGAAAACGGAAAACAACCAAGGCATCAATCTCGTGCAGATTGACCTTGAATCGCCCGCCGGGTTGAATGTATCCACCAACACAAATGCTGCCGGCGCTTTCCAGTTCAACTTGCTGCCTGCCGGCAACTCTTATTTGTTGACTCCTTTCAAGAATACGAATCCAATGAACGGCGTGACCACCTTCGACCTTGTGCTCATACAAAAACACATCCTCGGCACCACGCTTTTAGGCTCGCCCTACAAACTCATCGCCGCTGACGTGAACAAGTCGGGCACCGTGACGACGTTCGACCTGGTGCAGATTCAGCAGATGATTCTAAACATCAACACCAGCTTTCCCAACGGCAACACCTCGTGGCGTTTCATAGACGCAGATTACATTTTCCCTAACTCAGCCAACCCGTTTCTGGAGCCGTTTCCCGAGCATAAAGAAATTGCTAACCTCAATGCAAACATTACCAATGCCAACTTTACTGGTCTGAAAGTCGGCGACGTAAACGGGAGCGCTAACCCACAAAATTAAGTGACGCCTTTTGGCAAATAGGCTATATTTGCCGCCGCAAAATTTCCGGCGGAAAAGGGTCTTTCCGCCCACGGGAATTACTAATCACCAATTAGGGGTGTTAAGAGAAATAATTTCGACGCTGAAGGACGCTGATTCTTATGATTTTTT
>SCUG01000108.1 GCA_004297645.1 Saprospiraceae bacterium
CTATCCTTAAGAAAAAGAGACAAAAGCATACGCCTCTTTTTCAGATATCACCTGACATTACTCAACACCTTTCGCACAAACACAATAACACACTAACCTTATTTTTCTTTAGAAAACTCATCATTTTTTACCATGTACGATATTTTGCAATTGAACGACATGCTTGTTCCCGAATTGCGGGAAATTGCCGAGCACTTAGAAGTGAACGGATTCAAGCGATTAGCCAAACAGGACCTAATTTATAAAATACTGGACCAGCAAGCTGTGGCCGGAAAGCAGGCTGCTAAAACCAGCAATGGAGCGACAGCGCAAAAATCTGCACCGTCCGAACAACTTGAGTCCAAGCCCCTCCCTCTGCGGAAAAGTGCCACGTTCAGAAGTAGCGAAGGCCCCGACAGCCCCCCCCGGCGACCGCGCTCCGAAAGAAGCGAACAGCGGCCTGCCAACACTGCCCGTCCCGGCAGGAATAGCGGGTTCAGCTTCGGCAGACCCACTCAGGATTGGCCCGCCGATATTCCTCCGCAAAATGAGGACATGCCCATACGCAGGAATAAGCCCTTCGAGGATTCACCTACTTTTATTCCTCCGCAAAATGAGGACATGCCCATACGCAGGAATAAGCCCTTCGAGGATTCACCTACTTTTATTCCCCCGCAAAATGAGGACGTGCCCACACGCAGGAATAAGCCCTTCGAGGATTCACCTGCTTTTATTCCCCCGCAAGTGCAACAACCATCTTCCCCGATGGACCTGATAGTTGATCCTCCTTACGTGCCGGAAGAGAGAGGGAGTATGGGCACCTCGGATAAATTTGATATTGAACTGGACGGCATTATCGAAGGCGTGGGCATATTGGAAATGATGCCCGACGGGTACGGATTCCTCCGGTCTTCTGACTACAACTACCTCACTTCGCCCGACGATATCTATGTGTCTCCGTCCCAGATAAAGCTTTTCGGCCTGCGCACTGGTGACACAGTACAAGGTGCCATCCGCCCGCCTAAGGAAGGAGAAAAATACTTCGCTCTGCTGCGGGTTTCAAAAATCAATGGCTTGGATCCGAAAGATATCCGTGACCGGGTGCCGTTCGACTACCTCACGCCATTGTTTCCCGACCAGAAATTCAACCTATGTGTTTCGCCCACCGGCAGGGATTTTAGCACCCGGACGATAGACATGTTCTCTCCCATAGGCATGGGGCAGCGCGGCCTCATTGTGGCACAGCCCAAAACGGGAAAAACATTCTTGCTGAAAGATGTGGCCAATGCCATTGCCAAGAATCACCCTGATTGCTACATCATTGTCCTTCTGGTGGATGAACGCCCCGAAGAGGTGACCGACTTCAAGCGCAGTGTAAATGCAGAAGTGGTAGCCTCCACCTTCGATGAGCCTGCCGAAAACCACGTTCGCGTCGCTGGCATGGTACTCGAAAAAGCAAAAAGGCTCGTGGAGTGCGGGCACAACGTGGTGGTGCTACTCGATTCCATCACAAGGTTGGCCAGGGCTTACAACACCGTGGCACCAGCCAGTGGCAAAGTGCTCTCTGGTGGTGTAGAAGCCAACGCCTTGCACAAACCCAAGAAATTTTTCGGCGCCGCCCGCAACATTGAGGGTGGTGGCTCACTCACCATCCTCGCTACGGCACTCATTGATACAGGTTCAAAAATGGACAGCGTCATCTTTGAGGAATTCAAAGGCACCGGCAACATGGAGCTGCAACTCGACCGCACGCTGGCCAACAAGCGCCTTTACCCTGCCGTTGACCTTACCACATCGAGCACGCGACGCGACGACTTGCTGCTCGACAAAGATACCTTGCAGCGCATGTTTATCCTGCGCAACCACCTGGCTGACATGAAGCCCGTTGAAGCCATGGAGTTTTTGCTCAAGCACTTGCAATCTTCGAGAAGCAACGACGAATTTTTGGCCTCGATGAACGGGTAAGCACACCTTCAAACAAGGGCTGTTATTGGCCGCATAAAAGAGAGGTTTTTGACACAATGGTCAAAAACCTCTCTTTTTTTTTGGGCCGGTTCCGGCCATAGTTCGAGATTTGTCTTTTCCTAATCAAATCACAACACCTCCTATGACCGTAAATGAAAGATTGACCGCTCTCCGCATCGCCATGAAGGCGAGCGGCCTCGCCGCATACATCGTCCCATCAAGCGACCCCCACCAAGGTGAATACGTAGCCGCACACTGGAAAGCCCGCGAATGGATTTCGGGATTTACCGGTTCGGCAGGGACGGTAGTCGTTACGTTGGACCATGCCGGGCTATGGACCGATAGCCGATATTTTTTGCAGGCTGAAGAGCAGCTGAAAGGCAGCTCCGTGGAACTGCATAAACTAAACATCCCACACACCCCGGAACACCTCGAATGGATGCAGGAAAACCTCCCCTCAGGCAGCAAAGCCGGGCTGGATGGCCGGCTGTTTTCCGTGGGGCAGGTAAGGCACCTCGCTAAAAAATTTCACCCCAAAAATATAGACCTCGATACTACCTCCGGCCTCATCAGTGACATCTGGACAGACCGCCCACCACTCCCCCAACACCCCGTGTTCGAACTTGAGGTGAAATACGCCGGGGCATCGCGGGGGCAAAAAATTCAGGCCGTCAGAGGAAAAATGGAAAAAGCTGACTACCACCTCGTTTCCACGCTCGACGACATTGCCTGGCTTTTCAACCTCAGGGGCGGCGACGTGCCTTGCACTCCCGTGTTCTATGCTTATGCCGTAGTGGCCACGGATGCTGCTTTTCTTTTTATTGAAGAGTCGAAAGTGCCGGCAGATTTAAAAGGAAAACTCAACAAGGATGGCGTCATTGTAATGCCCTACACCTCCATTGAACTATTTCTGAAAAACATCCCCACCGGTAAAATTATTTCAGTGGACTTAGCCTCCACCAGTAACCAGGTGTTCAATGCCATAGACTCCGAAAAAATCAAAGAAGGCACCAACATCACCAGCTCGTTGAAGGCCATTAAAAACCCCGTCGAAATTCAGCATTTTAAAGAAGTGATGAGAATAGATGCCGTGGCCTTAGTACAGCTCTATCGCTGGCTTGATGAAACCCTCGTAAAACGGCCGGTGCCCGAAAGCGAAGTGGCCGTGAGGCTTAATGAATTTCGCCAGGCACAGGGTGGCTATTTTGGCGAGAGTTTCGATGCCATTGCCGGATACAACAGCAACGGCGCCATTGTGCATTACCACGCCGAACCCGGCACCTGCGCCAACATCAAACCCGAAGGTATGCTCCTGCTCGATAGCGGAGGACAATACCTGAACGGCACGACCGACATCACCCGAACCATCGCCCTGAGCAAGCCTTCCGTTGAGCAAAAGAGGGATTTCACCTTGGTGCTGAAAGGCCACATTGCACTCGGCAATGTGAAGTTCCCGCAGGGCACTACCGGCGTGCAGCTTGACATCCTGGCCAGAATGTATCTCTGGCAAAATGGCCTGAATTACGGCCACGGCACGGGCCACGGGGTGGGCTTTTTCAACAATGTCCACGAAGGCCCGCAGGGCATCTCGCCTACCGCAGGTACACCGAAGGCCAGCGTGACCATTGAACCCGGCATGGTCACTTCCAATGAACCCGGATTGTACAGGGCTGGCCAATACGGCATTCGAACGGAGAATCTCGTGCTCTGCGTGGAGGATGAGGAAAATGACTTCGGCAAGTTTTACCGCTTTAAAACCCTCACCCTTTTCCCCATTGATTTGAACTTGGTGGACGAAGGTCTTTTGAGCGATGATGAAAAAGCGTGGATAAACAGCTATCACGAAAAGGTGTTCGCCAGTGTTTCCCCATTGTTAAATGAAGCGGAAAAAGCGTGGCTGAAAGAAAAGTGCGGGAAGATATAGCTTTCGAAAAGAGGCATACAAAAAGCCATCTCACCGGTTCTGGCGGGATGGCTTTTATTTTTAAAAAATGCGGATGGCCTAATTCACCGGCACAGCTTTACGCTCCTCAACCACTTTTTTCAAAGCTTGTAAGGTGATGGATTTTGGCCGTTCGAGTGGCAGGCCCAAAGCTCTTGCCCAACAAAGCGAAGCCAGTACGCCAAGCGCTCTGGATACGCCAAACAGCACCGTGTAGAAGCTGTACTCTGTCAGGCCATAATGTACCAAAATAGCCCCGGAGTGGGCATCAACGTTGGGCCACGGGTTTTTCACCTTGCCGAGGCCCTCCAAGATGGGCGGCACTACTTCGAATACCTTCCAAACCACGTTTATGAAATCATCGTCTTTAATATTTCGCTCGGCGAACTGCTTTTGGGCGATGAAGCGAGGGTCGGGTTTCCGGAGGACGGCATGGCCATAGCCCGGGACGACTTTGCCTTCGGCAAGCGTTTGTTTTACATACGCTGATATCTGGCTGGCAGTTGGCTTCCGGGTGCCGATGGCTTCCACCATTTCAAAAATCCATTTGATGACCTCCTGATTTGCGAGGCCATGCAGCGGGCCTGCCAAAGCAGCCATGCCTGCGGCAAAAGACAGGTAGGGGTCGCTAAGGGTGGAACCCACGAGGTGGGTGGTATGCGCCGAGGCATTACCACCTTCATGGTCGGCATGAATAGTCAGGTAAAGCCGCATGAGTTTTTTGAACCCTTCGGTCTTGGAATTTCCCAGCATATGCGCCAGGTTGGCGGCCCAGTCGAGGTTGGGGCTGGGAGCGATATGGCCGCCGTTGTGGTAGCTGCGGCGGTAGATGTATGCAGCAACGCGGGGCAGTCTGGCAATCAGGTTCATCGTGTCCTCATAGGCAGCGTCCCAATAATCGTCTTTGCTCAGGCCTTCGGCATAACGTTGCGAGAACACGGAATCCACCTGCATAGTGGTAATGGCAATGATGAACTGGGTCATCGGGTGGGTATCGGGCGATAGCCCGTCCAGCACCTTGAAAGTCTGGGGTGGCACTACGCTTCTTTTGTTCCACTCTTTGCTGAGCCAGGCTACCTCTTTGTCTGTGGGTATTTCACCGGCGAGCAATAGCCAAAAAAGCCCTTCAGGGAGGGGTTCATCGCCATCGCCCTTAGGTAGCTTTTCGCGTAGTTCCGGTATCGAATACCCTCTAAAGCGAATGCCCTCATCTGCATCGAGCAGGGAAGGTTCCCATAGCAACATGGTGATGCCTCTGGCGCCGCCCGCTACTTGTGAAATATTCACATCGGCGATTTTTTGTTGCCCATTTTCAGCCAAAAAGGCTTTGAGTTCCTTTTTCACGGCTGTAGATTTTTCGAAAAACTTTTGCTTTAACGTATCCATTTTGGCAGGAAGTTTAAATTGTTGAATTGGAAAGGGTGTCTTGATTTTACTCACGCGAAGGAAAAAATAAGGTTCCAAAATCCGCGTGGCCAAAAATAAACAATGCCCCAGATTGGCCCCATGAACATTTCGCATGGAAAAAGATGATAAATTTCACCTTTCACCTGCTTACTCGGAGGCATGCGCGGAGACCGGTATTTGGCTTTTGAAATGGCCGGCATAGTTTGTGGTCCAGTTGTCGAAATTTCACCCATAAGCTCAAGAATAGAAAAAGCGGCGGAAATAAATCTCCGCCGCTTTTTTTGGGTGGTGCATTAGCAAGGCCACGTCACCGTTTTATTGAAGCGCTTCGACGTCCAGCTCTATCACTTTTTTGTCAATGTCAGCTTGCGAGGCGCCGGCAGCTTTCATCTCTTTATAAACCTGAGCCTTTCTCTCACGCAACTGCCCTATTTTTTGCATATAGATATTCAACTGGTCCTTGTTCAGCAGTTGGCGGAAGGAAACCTCCTGCGCATATTGCAGCGCCCGGATTTTTTGAGATCG
>SCUG01000109.1 GCA_004297645.1 Saprospiraceae bacterium
GGACAGGCTCTCCAAAGGAGGGGGAGGCGGAGGCGGCACCCCCTCCTTTGGAGAGCCTGTCCCGACGAGTCGGGAGGGCCGGGGGGAGGCAAAATGGAAAAAGGGCATCACCCCTGCCGAAAAAGACGCCCTCCAAAAGAAAGTCTTCTTCACCCTCAGTTACGACGAAAAGCTCCTCCTCTGCCAGCGCCCCGAACACCTCGACAACCTGACCGACCAAGCCTGGACCGACATCAACGCCCACCTCGGCACCGATGCGCACACCCTGCCCGAACTCGTGGAGCAGCTCGGCCAGCGACAGTTCGGGCGGACGCCGAGGGTGGGCGATGCCTTCTGCGGCGGCGGCTCCATCCCCTTCGAAGCGGCCCGGCTCGGCTGCGAAGCTTATGGCTCCGACCTCAACCCCGTGGCTGCCCTGCTCACTTGGGCGGCGCTCCATATCGTGGGCGGCGGCGAGGAAGTGGTGGAACAGGTGAAAAAAGCACAGCAGGAAGTTTACAATGCCGTGGATGCCCAAATCACCGCCTGGGGCATCGAGCACAACGAAAAAGGATGGCGGGCCGACGCCTACCTCTACTGCGTGGAAGCCCGTGACCCGCAGAGCGGCTACATGGTACCACTCGCCCCCTCGTGGGTCATCGGCGAAAAGACGAAGTGCATTGCGAAGCTGAAAAAAAACGACGCCGAAAAACGCTACGACCTCGAAATACACAGCCACGTGAGCGACGCCGAAATGGCCGCCGCCAAGGCCGCCGGCACCGTGCAGGGCAACGCCCTCGTGAACCCCGGCAACCCCGGCGAGCGCACCCCCATCGGCACCCTGCGGGGACAGCAGGGCCTGCGCCTCTGGGAAAACGACGACATCACGCCCCGCCCCGACGACGTCTTCCAGGAGCGGCTCTACTGCATACGCTACGTGCAGACCTATTACCTGAACGCTGCGGGCGAAGAAGTGACCGTGAAGCCCGGCGACCCCGTGCCCGACCATGTGAAACTTCTCACCCGCAAGCACTACCTCGCCCCCGATGCCGATGACCTCCAAAGGGAAGCGAAGGTGCTGGCCCTGCTGCGGGAGCGCTTCCACGAGTGGCAGGAAAAAGGGTATATACCTTCCAAAAAAATCGAACCTGGTTATAATACCGACCAACCCATTCGGGAGCGGGGCTGGGCGTACTGGCATCAGTTGTTTAATCCGAGGCAGTTGTTGATGAATGGATTGTTTGCAAAAACTATCTTCGAAAAGGACTTCTCAAAAAATATTCAAGTTGCACTGTTGCTTGGATTGGGTAAAAACGCTGATTGGAATAGCAGGCTTTGTAAATGGACAACAGCACCAGGTTCGGAAAAAACGGAGCAAACGTTTTTGAACCAAGCTTTGAATACTTTGATGAATTTTGGAACAAGAAGTCTCGTCAATATTGAAAGGAATTTTACGATAGATTTTTCGAATGAAAATTTGACCAGGGCCAAGCGTTGTTTGGTAGTAAGCTGTTTTGATATTGAAACAGAAAATGAATTCTGGATAACCGACCCTCCCTATGCCGATGCCGTCAACTATCACGAGCTTGCCGACTTCTTCCTCGCCTGGTACGAAAAGCACATCCCCCGCCTCTTCCCCACTTGGTACGCCGAGAGCCGCAAAGCCCTCGCCATCCGTGGCAGCGAGCGGGACTTCCGGCTCGGCATGGTGGATGCCTACCGCAACCTCGCCAACCACATGCCCGACAACGGGGCGCAGGTGGTCATGTTCACCCACCAGAGCAGCGCCGTCTGGGCGGATTTGGCGCTCATCCTCTGGGCGGCGGGCTTGCAGGTGAGCGCCGCCTGGACCATCCAGACCGAGACCAGCTCCGCCCTCAAGACCGGCAACTATGTGCAGGGCACGGTCATCATGGTGCTGCGCAAACAAGTGAGCGACGAGGTGGGCTTCCTCTTCGACATCCAGGCCGACGTGGAGCAGGGCGTGCGGGAGCAACTGCGCTACATGACCGAGATAGAAGACCGGGACGACCCCAATTTCGAGGATACCGACTACCAGCTCGCCGCCTACGCCGCCGCCCTGCGGGAACTCACCCGCTACCGCCGCATCGAGGACATTGACATCCAGTACGAACTCACCCGTGAGCGCCGCAGCGGCGAGCAGAGCGAAATCGAAAAAATAATCGAGAGCGCCGTGCGGGTGGCCATGGACTACCTCGTGCCGCCCGGCTTCGACCAAAACCTTTGGCGCAGCCTCACACCGGAGGAGCGCTTCTACATCAAGGGCTTGGAGGTGCAGAGCCACGGTGAGCACCGCAGCGGCGTGTATCAGGAAATGGCGAGGGGCTACGGCCTGCGGGACTACCGCCTCTTCCTGCGCAGCGACAAGGCCAACGAAACCCGCCTGATGACCGCCATCGAGTTCGGCAACAAAGAACTGAAGCAGGAGGGCTTCGGGCAGTCGCTGCTGCGGCAGGTGCTGTTTGCCATCCGCCTCACGCATACCGAGGACAATCCCCTGCCCGGCCGCCAGTGGTTCTATGCCGAGTTGCCCGACTACTGGGGCAACCGCCAGCGCATCCTCCACCTGCTGCGCTACCTCGAAACCCGCTGCGAGGGCATCGAGCATTGGCAGGAGGACGTGGCGGCGGCAAGGGTGCTGCGGGGATTTGTGGAGAATGACAGCGTGTGAACTATGAACTTGGAAAAATAAAAATTCCCCTTCTTTTTAGAAAAATGCAAACTTTCGCACGATTTTTCGTTTACATTTGAGAAATACTCTCAAAAAAGAAATAAAAATGCTACTCGAATTCACCATCGGCAATTTCCTCTCTTTCAAAAAACCTGTCACCTTTAACCTGGAAACCTCCTCCATTACCGATTTCCCGGAGAATGTTTTCAGCCGTGGGAAGTACAGTCTTTTAAAGAGCGCTGCCATTTACGGCGCCAATGCCAGCGGCAAGTCCAACCTGATCCACGCCATTTCCGAAATGCGCAATATCGTGAAAACCTCCGCCAGGATGTCCTCCACAGATGCGTTCAATGTCACGCCCTTTCTGCTCAGCACTGACACGGCGGCAAAACCCTGCTTTTTTGAAATCCTGTTCTGCCTGCCGGCAGATGACCTGCGCTACCGCTACGGTTTTGAAATCTCGCCCACGAAGGTTCATACTGAATGGCTCTACCAGTCGAAGGCCCAGGCGGAGAAGCCACTGTTCATCCGGGACGGCGGCGCCATCGAGGTGTCCCCAAAGTTCCCGGAAGGCAAGGGCCTGGCGGAAAAGACCCGTGACAATGCCCTGTTCCTGGCGGTCTGCGACCAGTTCAACGGGGCCATTTCCACCAAAATCATCCAATGGTTCACCGACTGCAACACCATTTCCGGCTTGAGCCATGAAAACTACCGGGGCGTCACGTTCAAGCTATTGAACGACGAAGCCTGCCGCCCGGCCATGCTTGATTTTCTGGAAAAACTGGATTTGGGATTTAACGAAGTACAAGTGGCAGAGGAAGATTTCAGCCCGGAGCGGCTGCCGGAAAATATTTCGCTTGCCATGCGGCTGCGGCTCTCCTCCGACCTAAAGGGCAAAAAGATGTTGAGCTTCAAAGCCGTCCATGATTTGTACAGTCCGGCTGGGGAGATGGTAGGCAAAAAGGAATTCGACCTTGATACGCAGGAGTCATCCGGCACCAACAAGGTCTTCGATTTGCTCGGCCCGTTCTTCGATACGTTGCTGTCGGGCAGGGTACTCGTGGTGGACGAGTTGGACGCCAAGTTGCACCCTTTGCTCACGAAAGCGCTGGTTTCCCTATTTAACTCGACGGCGACCAACCCGCTGAATGCGCAGTTGATTTTTGCCACCCACGACACGAACCTGCTGACCTACGGCAATTTCCGGCGTGACCAGATTTACTTCGTGGAAAAGGACAGGCAAGGTGCAAGCAATCTATACTCCCTCATCGAATACAAGGAAAATGGCAGCACGGTGCGCAAAGACCGTTCCTTTGAAAGTGACTATGTGCAAGGGCGATACGGCGCCATTCCCTATTTAGGTGACTTTTCAAAACTCTTTCACGCATGGCAAGAACAGAAAAAGTCCCTAACGAACTAAAGAAACAGCTGCAACGCCAGGAACATAGGAGGCGGGAAGAAATGCGGTCAAAACGACTGTATTTCCTCATCGTCTGTGAGGGTGAGAAGACAGAGCCGCTTTATTTTGAAGCTTTCAAAAACGACCTGCCCAAGGGCCTCTTGGAAAATGCGACCATCGAAATAGAAGGGGAAGGCAAGAACACCCTCAGCCTGATAGAAAGCGTGGCGAAAATCAGGGAGCGCCGGGAAATGGAATCGGGCCGTAGCTATGACCAGACCTGGGCGGTATTCGACCGGGACAGTTTTTTGCCGCAGCAATTCAACAATGCCATTTTCAAAGCAAAGGCTGCCACACCTGAAATATACTGCGCTTGGTCGAACGAGGCATTTGAGTTATGGTATTTGTTGCATTTTGAGTTTTATCAGGATGGGGCTTCCCGGCACGATTACAAGGCAAGGTTGGAAAAAGCAATTTCCCAGCGCATGGATACTCCGTTCAAGTACGCCAAAAACGACCCAGACATGTACCATTTGCTGAAAAAATGGGGTAACCAGGGGCAAGCCATCAAATGGGCTGAGAGCTTGGAACAATGTCACCACGGAGAAAATTATGCAGACCACAACCCTTGCAGCTTGGTTTATAAGCTTGTGAAAGCATTGACAGACCCTGAAACCCTTTCGAAATGATAAACCGCTTTTCATCCCGCCGCCAGCAAATCCATGAGACTTTTTTGAACGACCGCCTCCGTGGGGCCAAGTCTTATGACCGCATAGCTGGGTATTTCAGTTCATCCATTTTGGAAGTGGCAGGCGAGGCATTGGAAGGTATGGAGGGCAAAATCCGCATCATCTGCAATTCCGACCTCGACATCCGGGACGTGGAAACCGCCAAAGCCGCCGAAATCGCCATCCGAAAGGAATGGTGTGCCGGCGTCGAAGACAAGTACGGGGAAAACGGGCATCCCCGCTTTGCCAAACTCTACCAATTGCTGAAGTCTGAAAAAATGGAAGTGAGGGTTTTGCCATCTTCCCTTTTCGGCTTAATACATGGTAAAGCGGGCGTTATAACCATGTCCGATGGTTCGAAAACGGCGTTCATGGGCAGTGCCAACGAAACGTACAGCGGTTGGAAGCTGAACTACGAGCTTGTTTGGGAGGATGACTCGGAAGATGCCGTCCATTGGGTGCAGGAAGAGTTCAACGACCTTTGGAACCACCCAAAAGCGACCAAGCTTTCGGAATTTGTCATTGAGGACATCGGTAGGATTTCGAGGCGCTACGTACTTTCCTTTGAAGAATGGCTCCGAAAAAAAGAACCCGCAGGCGCCATTGTGGAGACGCCTGTTTACCGAAAAGAGTATGGTTTGTGGGCGCACCAGAAGTATTTCGTGAAATTAGCCTTCGAAGACCATGTTTCCGGTCGTGGCGCACGGTATGTGCTGGCGGACATGGTAGGCTTGGGAAAGACGGTTCAACTGGCGCTTTCTGCGCAACTAATGGCGCTGCAAGGAGAAAAACCGGTGCTCATCATTGCGCCCAAAACCCTTCTCTGGCAATGGCAGGACGAGATGCAAACCTTGCTCGACATGCCCTCCGCCGTCTGGGACGGCAGGCAATGGGTGGACGAGCACGGCTATAAATATCCAGTTGCCGGGCCGGAAGGCATCCGAAAATGCCCCCGGCGGGTGGGGGTTGTAAGCCAGGGTTTGATTACACGTGGCGGCGAGGTGGCCAAGCACCTGCTGGCCGGAAGCTACGAATGCATCGTAGTGGACGAGTGCCACCGTGCCAGGCGGCGAAACCTAAAAGCCGATGGGGAAAACGAACCGCCCGACCCCAACAACCTCATGCGGTTTTTGCAGGAAATAGCCTACCGCACCAAAAGCCTGCTGCTGGCAACAGCCACGCCCGTGCAGCTTTACCCCATCGAAGCGTATGATTTGCTGGATATCCTGAGCCGGGGAAACGACCATGTGTTGGGAAACGATTTCTCTATGTGGCGCAGGATTGGCAACCGGAAAAAGGTACTGGATATTGTTTTGGGCAGAGAGGAACCACCCACTGGTTTTGACGAAACTTGGGAATGGATAAGAAACCCATTGCCTGCTGCCCGTGAAAATGACCAGCTATTCGGCTCGCTTCGTAGGAGGATGGACATGTCGGAAAGGGATGCCGTTTTGGAAGGCAATAAAATTGACCAGATTTCACCGATTGACAAACGGCGAGTTGAGCGCCTTGCGGTAGATTTTTTCCAGCAGCACAATCCTTTCATCCGCCATATCATCCGCCGAACCCGTACCTACTTGGAAAATACGCTTGACCCGGAAACCAACGAGCCGTACCTCAAGCCCGTCAGGGTGCAGTTGTTCGGGGAAAGCGACAAGGAAGCTATTCAATTGCCGGGCTACTTGGAAGATGCTTACCAAGCTGCTGAAGAATTTTGCCGGGAACTAAGTGAACGGATGCGTTCCGCAGGATTTATGCGCACCATGCTTTTGCGGCGTATTGGCAGCTCCATCGAAGCTGGAAAAAATACAGCCATCAAGATGTTGGGCGGGCTTATGCAGGAAGATGAAGGGGAAGAAGAGGATGACGCTGACGAGGAAACACAAGAGGTCAAGCAGTCCACTTCCAATATCGCCAAAACGCTGACCGATAAAGAAAGGGCTGTTTTGCTTCGACTCATCGGTGCGCTCGAAAAACACAAGGACAAAGACCCCAAATTCCTCGAACTCAAGCGGTACTTGCTGGAAAAGCGATGGCTCGAAATGGGCTGTATCATTTTTTCCCAATACTACGACACGGTCAAGTACATGGCCGACCAGCTTACCCTGGAAATTCCTGCCGGGTCTATCGGTATCTATGCAGGAAGTAACAAGTCCGCCATTGTGAAAGGAGGGCGTTACATCCGTGCAACGAAAGAGGAGTTAAAAGCTAGTGTCAAAAAAGGGGAAATCAGAATACTGTTCGGCACCGATGCTGCCAGTGAGGGGCTGAACCTTCAGCGCCTCGGCACCCTCATCAACCTCGACCTTCCTTGGAATCCCACCCGTCTTGAACAACGAAAAGGGCGTATCCAGCGCATCGGGCAAATCCGTGATACGGTTTTCGTTTACAATATGAGATACAAGGGTTCTGTGGAAGACCGGGTCCACGAACTGCTCTCCTCCCGCCTTGAGCACATCTTCGACCTCTTCGGTCAAATCCCCGATGTTTTGGAAGATGCTTGGGTGGAAATTGCTGTAGGCAGCAAAGAAAAAGCCCGTGAAGTCATCAGCTCCGTGCCGAACCAACACCCGTTCGAGATGAAGTACAACCGGATTGAGAGGGTTGATTTTGAGTCTTGCGCAGAGGTGCTGAATAATATTGAAAGATTGGAAGTGTTGTTGAAAGGCTGGTAAGAAAGGTCAGGTGCGAGTACCTGCGTTTGTGGGTGGGGTGCCAAATGTAAGTCTTACTGTTTTTTGAAGTTTGCTGAGTGGCGGTGTGGGCATTCATTCGTTTCTACTAATTTTCTTAGCCCAAAACTGCCATATTTTCACTCTTCAAAAAACACATCCTTACTTTTAAGACACTATCAATTTTTTGTCTGTGGCCCGCTTTCAGAAATTGACTTATGAAACAGTCCCGAATTTCCGAAAAGGTCATTCCCGTTGACAGAAAATGGAGAAGCCACTTCATTTTTCATTTTTAAAAAATGGAAGGTGCCTGCCCAGCCGGATAACCCCCATTGCCACCAACCCCGCCCCGGCGCTCACCGCCCAGTCGGCGGCGGACATCGGAACCACCGAGAGCGCCGCCCGAACAGCCTCGAACTGGTACAGCAGCACGACGATGAGAATGCAAGCGCCGGCGGCATACCACACGTAGCGGTTGCGGATGACCTCCGTTTTGAAAAACGGGGCGTCAATCGAACCCATGTTGAAGACGTGAAAAAGCTGGCTGAAAATCAGCGTGAAAAACAGGACGTTGTTGCAGCGCCGGGCGTCCCCACCTTCTTCGGCCTGGATGAAGTAATGGCTGAAATACACTGCCCCGATGGTTGCTGCCGAGAGGACGGCGGCGTAGAAAAATATCCTTCGCCAGCGCTGCCGGTCAATGATGGGTTCGGCAGGGTCGCGGGGTTTTCGCTGCATGACGGTCGGGCTGCCGGAAGTGACACCCAGCGCAAGGGCGGGCAATACGTCGGTGATGATGTTGATGAAAAGGATTTGCAGCGGCTGCAACGAGAAGTGCAGAAACAGCAGCGACACGGCGGCTACCACTGCCAATTCGCTCAGGTTGCAGGACAGCAGGTAGATGACAAACTTGCGGATGTTGTCGAAAATGACCCGCCCCTGCCGGATGGCAACGACGATGCTGGCGAAGCTGTCGTCCTGCAATACCATGCCGGCGGCTTCCTGCGCCACTTGCGTACCGCGCTGCCCCATGGCGATGCCGATGTCGGCTTTTTTGAGGGCGGGTGCGTCGTTGACGCCGTCGCCGGTCATGCCCACCACCGCCCCTTGCTCCTGGAAGACTTTCACCAAGTCGAGCTTTTGCTTAGGGCTGACTCTGGCGAAAATTTTGGTTTTTGCCCAACGCACCTTGTCGTCTTTGGTGAGGTGCCCGAAGCTATTCATGTCCTTGCCAAGGATGACAACGTCGTCGCCGGGGTCGAGCAAACCGAGTTGCCTGCCGATGGCGATGGCGGTGGCGGGGTGGTCGCCGGTGACCATGACCACTTCAATGCCCGCATCCCGGCATTCACGGATGGCGGCGGGCACGCCTTCCCCCGGTGGGTCAATCATGCCGAACAAGCCTGCGAACACGAGGTCTTTGGCGAGTATGCCGTCCCGATAGTTATCGGCATGTTTTGCATTGGGTTTGTACGCTCCGGCAATCACCCGCAAGCCGGAAGCCGCCATTTTTTCGGCTTCGGCGAGCCAGGTATTGCGGGATTCCAGGCTCAGTGGCATCACTTTGCCGCCGGGAGCAAGCAGGCGGTCGCAACGCTCGATTAGTTCTTCGGCAGCGCCTTTGGCAAAAACCATCAGCCCTTCAGGGGTTTGATGGAGCGTCGCCATGATTTTGGTTTCGGAGGTGAAGGGCATACCTTCTTTCCTGGGGCATTCCGTGCGGCAGCCATGTACGTCCTCGCCCTGCCGGATGGCGAACTTTAGCAGCCCGGTTTCGAGCGGGTCGCCGATTTCTTTGAACTTGCCTTTCCTGGCATCTACTTCGGCGGTGTTGCACAAAATGGCGATGCGCAGCATCAGTTGGTAATGCGCCGGGGGAAGGCATTCCGCAGCAGGCGTCGCTTCATTTTCTTGCGTGTTCCATTTGCCGCCGGGCGTGACCAGCGCCGCCACTTCCATTTTGTTTTGCGTGAGCGTGCCAGTTTTGTCGGTGCAGATGACGGTGGTGCCGCCGAGCGTTTCCACCGCCTGTAGCTTGCGCACGATGACGTGATGGCGGGCCATTTTCATCATTCCCTG
>SCUG01000010.1 GCA_004297645.1 Saprospiraceae bacterium
TCGAAAATTTTCAGGCCGAGCCATTCTGCCGTGGTGAGCAATTCGGTGGAGAAAAACCATCCATCGCTGACGGCCCCGGCGTCGTGGAGTATTGGAAACACCTCTCTTTTGAGCCATTTGAAGCCGCACATACCGTCGGAAAATTTTACGCCCAAGTAATTTTTCAATAAAAAATTGAAGCCACGGGAAGTAAGCTCGCGCTTGAGCGAGCGCCCGGTGACGGTGGAAGCGGGGTGTAGCCGGGTGCCGTAAACAAGGTCGTAACCCTGGCGGGCAATGGCATCATAAGCCTCGATGAAATGCGGTAGTTCAGTGGCCAAGTCGAGGTCCATATAACCGACGATGTCTGCCGGGGAGTGGCTCCAGGAGGTTTTCAGGGCGAGGCCCACGCCGCGGCCCGGCATGCGCAGGGGCCGCACTTCGGGGTACTGCTCCGCCAATTTTCCGGCAATTTCGAAGGTGCGGTCAGTGGAGCCGTTGTCAGCGATGACGATGCGCCATTGGCCGGCGGCCGGAAAATGTTTTTTTAAAAAATGGTGCAACACGGACACCTGCCGTTCCAGTGTAGCTTCTTCGTTCAACACGGGAATCGTAACATCGAAAGTAGGTTCCTGCATGGCGGTGTTTTTTTGCACCGCAAAGAAAGCAAATTTCGCCTGCCCCGTCCTTTTCCATTTGCCTGCTTTTTTGTTGGAACGGGCCTTTTGTTTTCCTTTGCATGTACTGCCGGGAAGATACTGGCAGACTAATCATTCAACCCATTGTGAACTATGGCCCTTGATTTGAAAAAACTGAAATCGCTATTCGTCGTAGATGACGAATCAGCCGTTGCAAATGAGCAGCCGGAAGGCGGCACTAATAAGCAACCTGTGCCTGACTCCGGCCGGGAGCCGCAACCTGCCGGGTCTGTTTCTTTCACGAAAGACTCCGGCCAGTCCAGTGCAAAATTCATGGAGGTGCTTCACGCCGCCATGGAAAAACAAAACCTGTCGGGTGTGGACTACCTCGAATACAAACAGTCGCTGAAGTCGCTGGAAAAAATGCCGATGGATGAGCCTGTGCGGTATCAGTCGGCTTATGCCATGGCCCAGGCGATGGGGGCCACACCGCAGAAACTCGTGGAGTCGGCCAGCCATTACATAGACGTTTTGAAAAATGAAGATGGCAAGTTTCAGCAGGCCGTGCAAACCCAGCGGAAGGAGCAAATCGGCGCCCGCCAAGAGGCCGTCGCCGCCCTCGAAAAAGCGCTGCAAGACAAGGCCGCTCAGATAAAAAAACTCACCGGGGAAATGGAACAGCACCGGGCCGAGGTGGCCGGACTTACTGCCCAAATTCAAAGCGCCACGGAAAAGGTGGAGTCCATGCAAGCCAGTTTCAGGGCTACCTACGACAGCCTTGTTGCACAAATTACCGCGGATGTGGAGAATATGAAGAAGTATTTGAAATGAGACCGGCTCCCTTTTTTTTCAATTGGCTGACTTTTTCGAGGAGCCATTCGCGTTCGGCGATGTGCTGATGTTCCAAAATTTTCCGTTCGATTTTTTCAATTCGCCGTGCATTGCTCAGGGTGGCGGGGCTGAGGATTTGCTGGACTGCACTGATGAAGGCGTTATGGGCAGCTTTAATTTCGCCCGAATGAATTCTGGAGGTAGAGCGGGAGATAAAAACCTTGAAGGAATTGATGCGGGCATCCATCAAATCGTAGTTCTCCTGCTCGTAGAGTATTTTTATTTCCATTCTTTTGGCGGCGAGCTTGTAAAAGATGTCTTCGTAATTACCCTCTATCAGGCTCCATGCTTCGTCGTAGTTTCCCCGGTAGAAAAAATAGCAGGCTTGATTAAAATTGTACACTGCTTCGGGGTAATCTGTTCCGATGATTCTGCCTTTATGGCTTTTCAAAAATCCTTCTACCCAGTCAAACTGACCAATCCTCGAACCTACCATTACAATATTCAGAAAAGTACTGGCAAGCAGCCCGCCCTTCTCATACAGGGTGCCCATTTCAAGGCGCTCTTTATAAAGCTCGAATAGGACTTGGAGATACGCAGGTTTCCCACTGTTTACCTGTGCCGTACAAAAAGTTGAAAGAAAGCTTTGAAAATGCCTGAGTTCATCCGTAGGGATGATGTTTTTGTGTTTCTTAAGAAGCTCCCGGTATCTCCCTATGGCCTCGTCAATATTATCTTCCTCCTCGTGCAATAATGACGAAATCTGCTCATAACAGGCAAACATGGGGAGCCGGGTTATGATATCTGCCACACAAGCTTTCTTCAAATACTCTGAGCTGACGGGTTCAATAAATTCGAGCTTAACAAATTTCTTTTGATGCTCAAATATACCTTGGTACTTCAATTTGGACAGCAGATAGAAATAGTCGAGGTTTTGAATGACGGCAGGGAGGTCCAGGTCTCCTTTTCGCTGATTGCGGTAATTTTCATTAAGATGAACCTGTTGATGCAAAAGGTATTGCTTCCAATAGTATTCTTCACCTCTGTCAGTGATTTCACTAATTATTTTTTCGAGCTTTTGGATGGACGACTGAAAACGCTCCTCCCATTGGTTCTCTCTGTAAAAGCGGGCCAGCGCCAATTCCTGCTGGAACTCGTCTTCCGAATTCATGTAGCTGTACGCAATGTATTGCTTCACCAATTTGTGAAGGGATGTCATCACTTTTGCCAGCGCATTTCCATTGTATTCCGTGGCAGGAAAAATGTGCCGGAAGACGACTTCTTTGCCCAGAGCATGTTCATCCGGCTGGCCCATATTTGATTTGAGGTACGAAAACAGCTTTAGCACTTCACTGCCCTTTTTGTCTGTTTCCTCGGAGAAAAAGGGTGAGCAAATAAATTTCCCGAGGCCTTCCCATTGGCTCGAATCGAGGAGTTTTAGTGTGTTGGCGAGTAGGCTGTTCCGCATTTCTTTTGATTTCCGCCGACAATGTAAATTTTATACCGGGAAAAACATCAAAAATTTGTAATGAAAATTTGATACACGGCTTGCGACCTTAGCTCTGAACAAACAATTTCACTCACTTTAAACACTACCTCATTATGAAAAAGACACAGTTAATCTACCTGCTTGGCGGTGCAATTTTAGTGCTGGCCATTATCTGGATTTACAAGTGCTCAATGCAACCTCCTGAGCCAGCACTGTCTTCTTGCTGCCAACAACAGGATACGTGCAACTTGCCAGCCCCGGCTAACCTTTCGGCCAATATCGAACAATTGCAAACGGGAGAAGAATTCATCTTGAAAATCAGTTGGGACAGCGTCCCCGGCGCCAAGTTTTACTACGTGGATGTGATGGATGCTACGAACGATACATCCGTCAATGCCAATGTGAAAGTACAGGGAGACAGCATTGACCTTCCATTCCAGTTTTATGACCCCAAAATTGAATACACGATAGCAGTCTCTGCCGTTTGCGGAAATTGCGCCGCCAGCACAAACGGTGTCATGTATTCGCTGTGCCCCATCGTCATCGAGGACATCGTCTATATGCAGTGCTCGCATAGTGACGCATGCAACTGCTCGCCAAACAACGACATTACACCAGGAGGTAATGGCAAAACCATATCATTCCCAAGTGGTACCTTCAGAAAGCTTTACCGGGTGGAAGTGACGTGTGGTGAAATTGCATCAAGATTTCCCATTGAGGTTGAGCGGCCTGGGACCGCGGGAATTGAGGTGCGCGTGCTGAATGCCAATGCGTTGGGTTGTTCCGCCGGAAATATACTTAACCCGCCAACAAATAGCGGCTATCCCAGTAACACTGCCGGCAATCAAACCGGCCGCTACTCTGTCAGCTTTACGTGCAACCAAATGACCTTTACTATTCCGGATGGGTGCGAATGGCGCATCCTGGAATGCACCAACTGCCATTAAGAGCATCTTTTGATTTCCGTTCCGGGGTACATCCCTCCCGGAAAACGACTCTCTGCCCTTTGTGGCAGAGAGTTTTTTCACCCGCTGGAAAACACGGAAAAAATTGTAACTGCTTTACTCAGCCCGGCCCCCGACATTTGTAGGGTGATGAAACCAAATTAAAACAAAAACACCCAATTTCTTCCTTAACGGGACGCGTCAGCCGAAAAGCGAAAAGAGTAGGCTTAACCCCAATT
>SCUG01000110.1 GCA_004297645.1 Saprospiraceae bacterium
GGCGCCGCCTCCGGCGGTGCCGGGGGGAGGGGATATTGGGGGCTTCGCCCCCAAACCCCTAAGCCAGCGAAGCCAGCGCCAAATACCCGGAATGGACAAAACCTAACGCTCGACAGTATAAAAAATAACTTCTCACTTTCGAGCGGGCGGGTTTTGAAACCCGCAGGCTTTGAAACCCGCAGGCTTTGAAACCCGCAGGCTTTGAAAGTAATAGAATGGCGGGTTTCAAAACCCGCCCGCTCAAGACCAACCCTGAGAAGTTATTTTTTCAACGTTACTTAACACCGGTAAAAAAAAAATTCAAATGCAATTGAAGAATCTAATCTGGGTTTGCCAGACAGCGCTTCTTTTTTCGTGTCAACCGGCCAGTCAGCCTATTGGCGGCAAAACGCCGGAAAGCAAGACTGCTAACAGTGCACAAGAGAAAAGCGCACCTCAGACAAAGAACATCGTATTTTTTGGCAACAGCCTGACCGCCGCTTACCGCCTCGACCCATCGCAGGGTTTCGTGTACCTGCTCCAACAACGGCTCGATTCACTCGGTCTGCCTTACAAAACCATCAACGCTGGCCTGAGTGGCGAAACCACCGCCGCCGGCTTAGCCAGGCTTCCGTGGGTCATCCGCCAACCTGTCGATATTTTTGTGCTCGAACTCGGTGGCAACGACGCCTTGCGTGGCATCGCCCCCGCTACCTCTTTCGATAATTTAAACGCCATCATCACCGCTGTAAAAACAAAATACCCCACTGCAAAAATTGTCATCGCTGGCATGATGGCCCCTCCGAACCTCGGCCCGGACTACACCGCTGCCTTCAACGAAATGTACCCTCGATTAGCCAAAAAACACAAAGCCACTCTCATCCCTTTCCTATTGGAAAACGTAGGCGGCATCCCTAAACTCAACCTCTCCGACGGCATCCACCCAAACGAGGAGGGCCAAAAAATAGTGGAGGAAAACGTTTGGAACGAACTAAAGAAATTGGTGGTAGAGAATTGAGAATGGAGAATTAGGTATAAATCAGGCGGATCGCTGAACCGCTCACCTCTCACCTCTTGCCTCTTGCCTCTTCCTCTTTTTTTTTGAAATAATTATAGGTTTCGATCTGTGACTGGCAAGGGATTTCATTGTCATTGTGGCGGTATTCGTTGCACTGCGCAGCGTCAAGGATGCGTGCTTTCAGGTTGTCTTTCCATTGCAGTTCGATGACATCTTTTATCTGCTGGCGGATGGCCGGGTCATAGACAGGGAAAATAGTTTCCACCCTAAAGCTCAGGTTGCGGAGCATCCAGTCGGCACTGGAGAGATAGATTTCTTCCTTACCCTTATTGTGAAAAATGAAGACCCGTGCATGTTCGAGGTACCGGTCCACGATGCTGATGGCTTCGATGTTGTCGCTCACCCCCGGCACCCCCGGCACTAAAGAGCATATCCCCCGTACAATCATTTTTATGTGCACACCGGCCTGGCTGGCTTTGTAAAGACGGGCAATCATTTTCTGGTCCTGAATACT
>SCUG01000111.1 GCA_004297645.1 Saprospiraceae bacterium
CAAAAGAATAAAATCTGCAAATCCCCCGGCAATATCAGCGAAACGTTTTTTGTTTTTAGGTGCAGTTATCATTTGGCGTGCAGCTCCACTAACAAAATTGGTTGTTTAATTGTGTGGTGCTCCTCCAAGAAAAGGCAAAACCTACAAACAGTTTTGGGGCATTGTTCCAATTAGCACCATACCTCATTATACTATCACTAAATTTGGAAAATTGGAGCGCCAGAATGCCATACGGCAAGTCTCCCAAGAATGCCGGCCGTCTGAGGATAATAAATAACTTATGCTGAAATTGAAAACTGCCATCGCCGTTCTTTGCATTTTCCCGCTGACTTTGCAGGCGCAGATGGAACAAATTCACGACCCATCCGAGCAAGAATACGCTTGGCGCATTCAGCAGGAATACCTGTACGAGGTTTACATTCCCAAAGATGTGAACGAGGTCCTTTTGGAATTGAACCGCCTCATTGACGAGCCTTCTAAAAATAAGTTTTTGACCCTGTCAGAAGATGAAGCCGCCTACAAACTCTTTTTTAGCCTGGGCCGGTGGATGAGCTACAACTGGAGGTTTTACGACGGATCCCGGCTGGCGGTTTGCCTCCAAAAGATGGGCGTTCACCACCCAGACGATATGTCACGATTCCTCATTATTCTCTTTCACCGAAGCTTGAAAAAGCAGCCACTTGAGGTTAAACGCCTTGCGCAACAGTTCAGCGACGCAGAAGAACTTGGTAAAAAAGAACGGTTGCAAAAGGGCACGATCATCTTTGAGGAAAAACGAAAAGTTGCCCCGCCAGATAATAGGGAAAATCGAAAGAACACGCCTCGCAGTTAAATTTATTCCCGCCGTCCTTTTCCAAAATTTATACATTTGCAGCCATTTTGGACAACTGCACGGCTGTCCACCTAAAGTTATCAAAGCTTCGGGCTGTCAGGCATAATTGCATCGAGACAGCCAGGCATTGTATCAAAATCACAAAAAATCTGGCATAATGGCCAAGAACTTACTCATCGTTGAGTCTCCCGCAAAAGCCAAAACTATTGAAAAGATTTTAGGCAAAGATTTTACCGTTAAATCGAGCTACGGCCACGTTCGCGATCTACCAAAAGGCAATATCTCCGTCGATATAGAACATGATTTCGAGCCGAGTTATATCATCACCCCCGACAAGAAGAAGCTGGTCAGCGAGCTAAAAGCCGCCGTAAAGCAGGCCGGAACGGTATGGCTTGCCACTGATGAAGACCGCGAGGGAGAGGCCATTTCCTGGCATTTGTGCAAAGTGCTCGGCCTTGACGAGACTATCACAAAGCGCATCGTTTTCCATGAAATTACTGAACCTGCCATAAAGCAGGCCGTGCAAAACCCACGACTGCTCGACCTCCATCTTGTAGATGCGCAGCAGGCCCGCCGGATATTGGACCGGCTCGTAGGTTATGAGCTTTCCGAATTGCTGTGGAAAAAAGTAAAAGGAAAACTTTCCGCCGGCCGCGTGCAGTCGGTGGCCGTTCGCTTAGTTGTAGAAAGAGAGCGGGAAATCCTACAATTCAATGTTGTACCATTTTTTAAAATAACTGCCGAATTTAACGTTGACAACCAGCAGGGAAAAACCGTCGTTCTTTTTGCGGAGTCCCCCACCCGCTTCGATTCTGAAGCGGATGCCACCACTTTCCTGAAGAACTGCACCGGCGCTGATTTTTCAATCGAAGACATTCAGGTGAAACCAACCAAAAGGAATCCGGCGGCCCCATTCACCACATCCACGCTCCAACAGGAAGCAAGCCGCAAGCTGGGTTTCGCCGTCAGACGGACGATGCTGGTAGCCCAAAAATTGTATGAAGCGGGCCACATCACCTACATGCGTACCGACTCTATCAACCTGAGCAAGGTGGCCATTGCCGCCATTGCCAATGAAATTGAAAGCCTGTTCGGCAAAGAGTACCTGCAAATACGCACCTTCAAAAGCAAAGCCAACGCCCAGGAGGCCCACGAAGCCATACGCCCCACTTATATTCAAAACCAAACCATCCCCGGCGACCGGGACCAACAGCGCCTCTACGAACTCATCTGGAAACGCACCATTGCCTGCCAAATGGCCGAAGCGCAACTGGAAAGGACGATTGTAAAAATAGCCATCAGCTCGCACCCCGGCGCAGGCCTACAGGCCGAAGGCGAAGTATTGAAATTCGACGGATTTCTAAAAATTTACCTCGAATCAAAAGACGACGATGACGACGACAATGAAACAAAAGGTATGTTGCCACCTCTAAAAGTTGGTCAGCATCTCGACCTGCGCCAGCTCATGGCTACCGAGCGGTTCACCCGCCCTCCGGGGCGCTACACTGAAGCCAGCTTAGTGAGCAAACTGGAAGAACTCGGCATTGGACGCCCCTCGACGTATGCCCCTACCATCACCAAAATAATGGAGGAAAACCGCGGGTACGTCGTCAAGGAAAGCCGCGACGGCGAGCATCGCGAGTTTGTCATCCACACGCTCAAAGACGGGGTGATAAAAAAATCCATGTCCTCTGAAATTACCGGGGCTGCCAAAAACCGTCTCTTCCCAACGGATATGGGTATGGTCGTCACAGATTTTCTCTATGAAAATTTTGCTGACATTCTGGATTTCGGTTTCACCGCCGGCATCGAAAAACAGTTTGATGAAATAGCAGATGGCAAGATGAAATGGCCTAAGATGGTGAGAGCCTTTTATTCTCCATTTCATGAAAATGTTATAAAAACGCTGGAAACCAGCGCACGCGCAACTGGCGAACGGGAGCTGGGCATTGACCCTGATTCGGGTCGTACTGTATTGGTGCGCATGACGCGCTATGGAGATCGGAAGAGC
>SCUG01000112.1 GCA_004297645.1 Saprospiraceae bacterium
AAATAGGCTTAGTACAAATAGTGAGGGCAATGAATTTCGATGGTTAGATACTACACTAACACTTGACATTGTGTGCCCCGGCGCCGCCTCCGGCGGTGCCGGGGGAAAGGGATATTGGGGCTTCGCCCCCAAACCCCTAAGTCAGCGAAGTCAGCGCCAAATACCCGGGATGGACAAAACCTAACGCTCGACAGTATACAACGGGCACAGAATCCATTCCTCCATTTGCAAGCTGCCACCGGAAATATTTTGGCAGGCTTTCGAACAAGGGCTGGTAGAGGTGACCGAGGGAAAAAAAAGATGAAGTACCGGCTACAGGAAAAGCGCCAGCACCTGCTCAAAAGGTTGACATTCAGACAATGCGAGCCGGAGGGAGTTTGTGCTTGATTTTGGTGGGGCTTGATGCCCCACCAAAATCAGGTACGCCCCTCTGAAAAAAGTAAAAGCATCCCGGTTGCCGAAATGCTTCCCTTTGACTTGACGTTCAGCTTAAAGCTTCACCGTCGGTCTTTTGTGCTGCTGCAAAAGTACTTATGCCTTCCTTGACTTGCAACCGTGGTCTGTGAAATAGTCCTAACAATAGGGGGTTGAACCACCAATGCGGCTGCCATTTCTGCTATTTCTTCTTCCTGTTCCATGAAGGTCTTCTCTGTCGTTGGATGTTAGGTGAAACTATAGGTCATGCTGCCATCCGCATTTTTCTGCTTACTGAGTGGTATATTCTCCATAGTGGTTTATTTTTGTCATAAATGTACATCACAGCGGAACTACACACAAGATTGCATGACTTCCTTTGGGTAAAAATAAATCATCTCCCTAAATGCCAACTGCCTTTAGCGAACTACCTTTGCCACATGATGAAACAAGGACGCGTAATATTGACCAAAGGGCGGTTCGCTCTGACCATTGACCGGTTGTGTCATCAATTGATTGAAAACCACGACTCCTTCACAAATACCTGCTTCATAGGCATTCAACCACGCGGCGTCGCCTTTGCCAACCGCATTCAGCAGCGCCTGCTCGAAATTACCGGCGCATCTTTCATAGAATTCGGAAAACTCGACATCACCTTTTACCGCGATGATTTCCGTCAACGCGAAAAACCCCTGCGCGCCAGCGTAACGGAAATGGACTTTTTGGTGGAAGGCAAGAATGTCGTGCTGGTGGACGATGTGCTTTATACCGGCCGCACCGTGCAGGCCGCCATGACCGCCCTGAACCATTTTGGCCGTCCGGCCAAGGTGGAATTGCTCGCACTCGTGGACCGCCGTTTCAACCGCGACCTGCCCATCAAATCGGACTACACCGGCGTCAGGGTGGATGCTCTCGACGAAGCTTATGTGAAGGTGGAATGGAAAGATACCGACGGGGAAGACCGCATTTTGCTCTTCCCGCACAAACAAAGTTAAAGCGTTGAAATTATTAACCCGGCGGTGTTCTGAACCCCGCCAGGGTTGGCCTAATGAATAAAATGGCACAACAATTAAGCACAAAACATTTACTGGGAATCAAGTACCTCAAAGAAGATGACATTCAGCTCATCTTCGAAACCGCGGATGAATTCAAGGAAGTAATTAACCGGCCCATTAAAAAGGTACCCTCACTGCGCGACATCACCGTGGCGAATATGTTTTTTGAAAACTCCACCCGCACCCGCATTTCTTTCGAACTGGCCGAAAAGCGCCTCTCGGCCGACACGGTCAATTTCTCCGCCTCCGCCTCCTCCGTCAGCAAAGGCGAGACCCTCCTCGATACCGTCAACAACATTCTTTCCATGAAGGTGGACATGGTGGTCATGCGGCACCCGGCGCCTGGCGCCCCGCAGTTTCTCGCCCGCCACATCAGCGCCAACATCATCAACGCCGGCGATGGCACCCACGAACACCCCACACAGGCACTGCTCGATGCCTATTCTATCCGTGAAAAACTCGGCGGACTCGACGGTAAAAAGGTGGCCATTCTCGGCGACATCACTCATTCGAGGGTGGCATTGAGCAATATCTTTTGTTTAAAAAAATTAGGCGCCGAAGTCACCGTTTGTGGTCCGCCAACCCTCATACCCAAATACCTGCCGGAGCTTGGCGTCCGCGTGGAGCACGACGTCAGAAAGGCGCTCGAATGGTGCGATGTGGCCAATGTATTGCGCATCCAATTAGAGCGGCAAGACATCAAATACTTCCCCTCGCTGCGCGAGTATGCCCAGTATTTTGGCGTAAACCTCGCCTTGTTGAACAGCCTCGGCAAAAAGGTCGTCATCATGCACCCTGGCCCCATAAACCGGGGAGTTGAACTTACGAGCGACGTGGCAGATTCTGAACACTCCATCATTCTCCAGCAGGTGGAAAACGGCGTGGCCATCAGAATGGCGGTGCTTTATCTGCTGGCTGCACGTAAATAAAGAAACGCGTGGCCCCCGCTTTATTTTCCGTGGACGTTAACCACTTGAATTCTTTACCTAAGGCCGGCTGCCTTGCCAAACTTTTAGCAAACATTTGCTGGCAAAGCAAAAACGATTAACTTGGTAAAAATTTCCGGACATGAAAAGACTGATTACATGCGCTCTTATTTTACCTTTTCTATGCCATACCGGCATTCTTTTCTCCCAGGATTGCGACTCCCGCATTGCCGAAGACAAAGTCGTTGGTGGCATGCACATCTTGAAAAGTAGCCCTCAGACCATCGTCGTTCGGGGCACTTATA
>SCUG01000113.1 GCA_004297645.1 Saprospiraceae bacterium
CCAATGAGCCGGAGTCTGCCAATGCAAAATTCCCGGAATAAAACAGGTATTTTTCTTTGGACACGCTGAGTGCATAATCCTTTCCGGCTGGCAGCACTATGAGGAATTCGCCGTCGCTGCCCGTGGTTGCCGAAGCGTACACTTGCTGCGATTCGAGGTCGGTGAACTCCACCTGAGAGGAGAGCTTTTCGCCGGTGTTGGCGTCGGTCACAATGGCTTTTACGTAGGTTGCCGGGCGGGGCCGGGCCGCTTCGTACAGCTCGAAACTGTAAATATCCGTCTTTCCGTAGCCGCCCTCCATCGTGCTGGAAAAATAGGCCGTCTGTCCGTCGAGGCTCACGAAGAATGCCCCCTCGTTGCCTTTCGAGTTGATGGGGTAGCCGAGGTTTTGTGGTTCGCCCCAGGTGCCATCGGGCTGGAGGCGTGAGAAAAACAGGTCGTACCCGCCGATGCCCACATGGCCTTTCGACATAAAATAAAGGGTCTGGCCATCGGGGTGAATGAACGGGGCCTGGTCGGCGGCGGGAGTGTTGATGACAGGCCCGGCATTTTCAGGCTCGCTCCAGCGGCCGTTGGGCTGCCGGTGGCTGAGCCAGATGTCGAGGCTGCCCTGACCGCCCCGGCGATCGCTGGTGAACCAGAGCGTCTTTCCATCGGCTGTGAGGCTGGGCAGCGACTCGTAGGCCGGGGAGTTGACGGGGGCACCCATATTTTCCACGGGCGTCCATTTGCCGTTTTTGTATTCGCTGAAATAGAGGTCACAGCGGCCGAAGGCCCCCGGCCGGTTGCAGATGGTAAAAACGAGCAACCTGCCATCGGCACTGATGCTCTGCGCACCTTCGTTGTACGGCGTGTTAACCGCGGCGATGGGTTGCCCTTCCTGCCATTCGCCGTTTACTTTTTTGCTTAAAAAAAAATCCTCCTGCCCGCCGCGCATGGCGGTGTAGATGAGTTTTTCGCCATCGGCGGTGAGCGATGGGAGGTATTCGTCTTCGGCCGTGTTGATGCGGGAGCCGAGGTTTACGGGGTTATAAGGCACGGGGGTGCTGTATGCTTTGTCAGAAAAGCGAGCGCTGGCGAGGTATTGCTCGCTGCTCCGGCGGCGCTTTTCGCTGACTTCCTGGGTTTTGAGATAGGCTTCGAAATGCCTCGCTGCTTCGCCGAACTTCCCCTGGTCGTATTCTACAATGCCGAGGCTGTAAAGCACCCCGGGTAAATAGGTGGAATCTATGGCCAACGCTTTTTCATACCCAAGCTCTGCTTCGCCGTATTGGCCAAACTGATTCTTGATATTGGCCCATTCTATTTGTGCGTCAATGAAAGCGGGTTCGAGCTGGAGCACCTTTTCGAGGTCTTGCAGCGCCTCTTCATATTGCCGGTTCATGGACATGCGCATGCCCCGGTCAAAGATAGCCTTCACTTTGCCTTTGGCCGTTTTGGCCGTGGTGTACTGCTTCTGCGCCAGGCAATTTTGAAAAAAAAGGAGCAGGGGTAAAAAAATGATGAGTCGAAGCATGAGCGATGATTTTATCAAATCCAGGGCATTCTCAATCCGCTTTTCAAAACGACGAAAAATCCGCGAGATTGCAATCGCATTGTCGGGATGGGGAGGTGGAAAGCGCCGGGGCAAAACTTAAATCCGGACTGCACCTTCACAATGGAAAAAATTAAAATGAGGAACAAAAACAGCCTGTAAAATGTAACTGGCCCTACCGGCTTTCAATAGGAAAAGACCCATCTTAGCCGGTAACTCAACGGTAATCTTTTCCGAAATTATTGAAAATATCTGCACAAGTTTTCCTGCAATATTCCTCCATACCTTCCTTGGAATCGAAAATGGGTTCAAGGCCTTTGCCCGATAATTCAAAAAAGTAAACTACACGTGTTATAATCATATCCCGGACAGAAGCATCGTCAATTATGTCAGGCGGATTACCATCATAATGGTCATTGATGAAATGCACGGCTAATTCGGTAAAAAGGTTTTTAAGAACGTATTCTGGAGGGAAAGCCGCCATCATTTCCTTTTCTAATTCGCTACCCTGTTCCATATCCTTAATTTCATCAGGGTCGAAACTAATGGGTAGCGGACGGTACTCCTTTTCAAACAGGTAGGCAACTCCGCCATGTTTTATGATTCGGTTGATTACCAGCCTGACCATCACTTCATTGGCGTTTTGTTCCACTTCGTCAAACTCATGCTGTGCCAAACCTTCTACTTTCATTATTTCCTGGAGCGCTGCCTCATAACTCTCCGTTATATCAAGGACTAACTCTTCATCGTATTCTTTCCCCAGAGAAGTGAAGTCTCCACCCAGGTATTTGCCGGTAAGTTTGGCTATAACCACCTGCATCGTGAACTCCATCTTATACTTTTGGGGTACTTTGTGAAGATACTCTTCCACCTTTTGCGGTGGAAACAGCTCTTCTAAACTAGCGAAATCGCCGTCCTCAAAACCAGACAGGGTATCAATGCCCATGTAGGTGTAGTTTCCCCGCCCGGGGTTCGCGTCTAATTTTTTCAAAATAGCCTCCACGTTATCGTCAGGGCCGGAATAATAACAGGGTTTTCCATCCAGCCCGGTCTCGATGTCCATGTATTCGATTTGGTCCGGAGGGTCGAGTAAGCCGCTTGTTATTTTGAAATCTTTGTGTGGTTTGAAGCCGAAGTTCTCCGCAAATTCGATGGAGGCGTAAATCATATTGAAGGCTTCTTTGGGCTGGCAGGCAATCATGTTAACCTCAGAATTCATTGTACCTAAAAGGTCCTGGTATTCAGGGATGGTAATATCAACGCGATAAAAAGTGTCTTTCACTCCGAGACACCATAAGTCAACGAGGTAAAATCCGAGAATGAGCTTGCCATTGGGCATCCGGCGGGCCACTGTAATTTCCGTCTTGCCCCCTTCAAAATAACCATCTACTTTCAAACATTCATAGATGGGGAAATTCCGTGTTCGCTTAAAAATGAAATTTTCGGATTTTAAGGAAGGACGCGATGTGGTTTTTTTTTTTCTTTTTG
>SCUG01000114.1 GCA_004297645.1 Saprospiraceae bacterium
TGGCGTTTCACTTAAAATGGAAAATGAAAAGCAGGCTACTGTTCGATGGTCAACAATTTTGCCCGGCAGCGAACCTCGACCATTTACCTAATCACCAGATTTAATGGAAAGTTTAAGTTTTCAATACCCGGCCTGGTACCTGTTGTTGTGTGTGCTACTCGGCGGTGCCTATGCCGCAGGATTGTATTACAAGGACAAGACTTTTGCGGAACACACGCCGTGGCTTACGCGGGGACTAAGTGTTTTGCGGTTTCTTGCTGCCACAATTCTGGCCATTTTGCTGCTTCAACCCCTGCTCCGTTCCTTGCTCACTGAAACCAAAAAGCCCGTCGTCATTCTGGCGCAGGATGTTTCGGAATCGGTGGGTATGGCGTTTGAGAAGGGCGGCCTGAAAGAATACCAGCAGGCATGGGGAGCCTTGAAGAACGACTTGGGCCGGAAATATGAGGTGAAAGAGTTTTCATTCGGCAGCAGTGTGCGCGAAGGAGTAGAATTCACCTTTGATGACAAGGTGTCTAATATTTCCAGTCTTCTGGGAGATGTCAGCGATTTATACGGCAACCAAAACTTAGGTGCCGTGGTGTTGGCCACAGATGGCATTTACAACGAAGGCAGCAGCCCGCTTTACGCTGGTGCCAAGCTGAATGCGCCCGTCTATACTGTCGGGTTGGGGGATACCTTGCAGAAAAAGGATTTGGTGCTTAAGCGGGTATTTCACAATAACATCGCCTATCTCGGCGACAAATTCAGTGTGCAGGTGGATGTGGCTGCCCGCAACTGCGCAGGCAGTACTACTTCCCTGAATTTGGCGAAAGTTGTGGGTAGCGAAACCCGCAACCTCCAGCAAATGAGGCTCAACCTTGACAGGAATGATTTTTTCACCACCAGTGAATTCACGCTGGATGCCTCCGAGGCAGGGGTGCAGCACTTCCGCATTTCCATGACCGGGGTGGCCGGGGAGGTCACCACCGCTAATAATTCGAAGGATATTTTCGTAGATGTACTCGATGCCCGGCAAAAGATACTGCTGCTGGCTAATTCACCAAATCCCGACATCTCTGCACTCAAACAAACGCTGGAGCAAAACAAGAATTACGAAGTTACCACGGCATATATCAATGAATTGAAAGCCAATGTGGCTGACTTTGACTTCGTGTTGTTACACAACCTGCCGAGCCGCACCAACGACGCCGCTGCGGTGCTTAATGTACTCGATGACCGGAAGATTGCACGGATGTTTATAGTTGGCACCCAGACCAACCTTCCTCGTTTCAACCAGGTGCAGCCGGTAATAGAAATACAGGCCAACATGCGCAACACGAACGATGTGCAGGGCGCTTTCAATCCCAATTTCAGCTTGTTCACCATTGATGAAGCACTAAGGAACAATCTGCCCACATTCAATCCATTGACGGCTCCTTTCGGCGAATTTCAGGTGAAGGGCGATGCGCAGGTGTTGCTCTATCAGCGCATTGGCAAGGTGGATACGAAGTATCCGCTGCTGGTGTATGGCCATGATGGCGACACGAAAGTAGCTGTACTTGCCGCCGAGGGTGTTTGGCGTTGGAAGTTATTCGATTACTTGCAACACCAAAACCATGACCTGTTTGGCGAACTTATCGGGAAGAACTTTCAGTACACGGCATTGAAGGCTGACAAACGGAGGTTCCGGGTGAGCCAGAGCAAAAATATCTTCAATGAAAACGAGCCGGTGGTTCTCGATGCCGAATTGTACAACGAAAGCTATGAGTTGGTCAACGAAGCAGATGTGAGCCTCAAGATTACCAACAGCGATGGCCGCGATTTTAATTATACCTTCAACAAAACCATCAAAGCCTACACCCTGACCGCCGGGGTGTTTCCCGTTGGCAATTACCGGTATAAAGCGCAGGTTATTCTCAATGGTCAAAATCTCGTTTACGATGGGAAGTTTAGCGTGCAGCCCATTCAACTGGAAGTGTACGAAACCACGGCCGACCACGCTATGCTGCGGCGCCTGAGTGAAGCATACGGTGGTGTGTTTTATCTACCCAATCAGCTCTCTCAAATCGGGCAGCACTTATTGGAGAAAGATATCAAACCGGTCATGTACTCCTCCACCCACACACAGCCGGTAATTCATCTCAAATGGATATTTTTCCTTTTGCTGGGAATGCTGTCGTTAGAATGGTTCCTGCGCCGCTATTACGGTGGCTATTAGAAGCAAAGTCTATTTTTTAAACAAAGACTCCACGAAGGCGCGTTTGTTGAATACTTGCAGCTTTTCAATTTCTTCTCCGACGCCTATGTACTTGATGGGCACTTTGAACTGGTCAGAAATGCCGATGGCTACGCCGCCCTTGGCTGTGCCATCCAATTTTGTGAGTGCGAGGCTGGTAACTTCGGTGACAGCGGTGAATTGTTTTGCTTGCTCGATGGCGTTCTGGCCGGTGGTGGCATCGAGGATGAGGAGCACGTCGTGAGGGGCGCCATCCATGCGTTTGCTGACCGAACGTTTGATTTTACTCAGCTCATTCATCAGGTTGATTTTGGTGTGGAGGCGGCCAGCCGTATCAATGATTGCCACGTCGCAATTGTTTTTTATGGCAAAATCCACCGTTTCGTAAGCCACGGCAGCAGGGTCAACATTCATTCCTTTGCCATAAAAATCGCAACCTACGCGCTCCGACCAAATCTTCAACTGGTTCACTGCGGCAGCGCGGAAGGTGTCGCCGGCGCCAATGACCACTTTTTTGCCTTTGAGGCAAAACTGGTAGGCAAGCTTGCCAATAGTCGTTGTTTTTCCAACGCCATTCACTCCCACTACGAGCATTACGTAAGGTTTCTTACCGGGTGGTGTGTCGAAATCTTCCTGATCCTGGGTGTTGTTTTCTTCCAATAGCTGGACGATTTCGTCCCGCATGATGGAGTCCAGCTCCTGTGTGTTAAGATATTTGTCTTTGGCTACGCGGCCTTCTATCCTGGCGATTATTTTGATGGTAGTATCAAGCCCTACGTCCGAGGATATAAGTATGCTCTCCAATTCATCGAGCACTCCGACATCAATGGTGGACTTGCCGGCCACGGCTTTTGACAGTTTGTCGAAGAACCCGGATTTGGTTTTCTCCAAGCCTTTTTCTAATTCCTGTTCTTTCTCTTTTGTAAAAAACTTTTTAAAAAAACTCATGGTGTAAATGGCTCGCGAATAAACGACAAAGGCTTTTCTTAAAACTCGTTTAAGAAAAGCCTTGCTTCTAATTGTTCAAAGAAGTTTCAGAGTTTTACTTTTTCTCAAAAAACTCTTTCACGTTGTCTTTGTGAATCATCACCTCTTTGTAGGTGTATTTGCCGGTCTTCGGGTCTTTGATGCTTTTGATGACTTTCACGTGTTCACGGCCTGAACCTGCGATTACAGTCTTTTTACCTACCCTTGCATTTTTGGAAACTTTTGCCATGATTTAGCGCTGATTGAAAGTGAACATTTAAGTTTTAAACAACCTAACCTCAAACCCGAGATTATTTTATCTCGCGATGGACGGTCATTTTTTTCAGGAATGGGTTGAATTTTTTCAACTCGAGGCGGTCCGGCGTATTTCTCCGGTTTTTTTGGGTCACGTAGCGAGACATGCCTGCCACGCCGGAACCCTTTTGCTCCGTGCACTCGAGGATAATTTGAATCCGGTTGCCTTTTTGTTTCTTAGCCATTTTCTAACTTTATTATAGTTCGGGTAATTAAAGTTTAACATCCAATGCCTGGCCTTTGGCCTGCAATTTCTTTACAAAGGTGTAAAGACCATACTTGTCTATGGAGCGTATGGCATTTGATGAAACCTTGAGCGTTATCCATTTGTCCAATTCGGGAACGAAAAAACGCTTTTTTTGCAGGTTGGGCAAAAAACGGCGCCTCGTCTTATGATTGGAGTGGGATACTTTGTTGCCCGATATCGGGCGCTTTCCAGTAAGTTCACAAACTCTTGACATCTTTTTATAGTTATTCGGTGAATCAGGAAATTGACGGTTTCGCCAATGTACCCATTCTTTCAATTTGCAAATTAAAAAGTGACTCCGGAAGGACTCGAACCTTCAACCTTCCCGGCCTGCGGCCGGGATGCTCTGTCCGGTTAAGATACGGAGCCAGGATTCAATTATTTCAAAAAAAGTGACTCCGGAAGGACTCGAACCTTCAACCTTCCCGGCCTGCGGCCGGGATGCTCTGTCCGGTTAAGATACGGAGCCGGGATTCAATTATTTCAAAAA
>SCUG01000115.1 GCA_004297645.1 Saprospiraceae bacterium
TTTTCCGGCTTCACCGCCTCGACCCTCGCCATCCCGGCATAATCGCCTACACTTACAACCCTGATTTTGACCAACTGGCAAGCAGCATTCATGTCGTTCTCGAATCCCTGGGCGGCGGCATTGAAAACGAGTTGGTTCGCGTCAACTGTCCAAACCGGTAATCAATCCACGTCAACATTTAACTGCAAATCGAATGTCCCTTTCCACCCGCTACAATCCAAAACAAACCGAAGCCCGCTGGTACGCCCACTGGGAAAAACACAACTACTTCCACAGCGAACCCGACGAGCGGGAGCCGTTCACCATCGTCATCCCGCCACCCAACGTCACCGGGATGTTGCACATGGGGCACATGCTCAACAACACCATCCAGGACGTGCTCATCCGCCGGGCAAGGATGCAGGGTAAAAACGCATGTTGGGTGCCCGGCACCGACCACGCCAGCATAGCCACCGAGGCGAAAGTCGTGCAGTTGCTCCGCAAAAAAGGCATCAAGAAAAGCGATATTTCAAGAGAGGAATTCCTGAAATACGCCTTCGACTGGAAAGAAAAATACGGTGGCATCATCCTCGAACAACTCAAAAAACTCGGCGCCTCCTGCGATTGGCATCGCACCCGTTTCACCATGGAGCCGAGCCTGTCGAGGGCCGTCATCCACGTGTTCACCGACCTTTATAAAAAAGGAAAAATTTACCGGGGCCTGCGCATGACCAACTGGGACCCGGAGGCCAAAACAGCCCTCTCCAATGAGGAGGTAATTTACAAAAATGAAAACTCCCAGCTCTTTCACATCCGTTACCAGCTTGAAGGCAACCCCTCTGATGGCATCGTCATTGCCACGCAGCGGCCTGAAACCATCATGGCCGACACGGCCATCGCCGTGAACCCGGACGATGAGCGTTACAAAAGCTGGATAGGCAAGACAGTGCTCGTTCCGCTCATCAACAAACCAATCCCCATCATCGCCGACACTTACGTAGATATGGAATTCGGCACCGGGGCCTTGAAAATCACGCCTGCCCACGACCCCAACGACTACGAAATCGGGCAACGCTATAATCTGCCCGTGGTGGACATCCTCACCGAAGACGGCAGGCTCAACGCTTCCGCCAAAATCCTCATTGGCGAAGACCGTTTCGTGGCCCGTAAAAAAATAAAAAAATTGCTCGGAGATAGTGGCAACCTCGTGAAATTGGAAGACTACGTCACCAGCATCGGCCACTCCGAACGCACCGACTCTGTGGTGGAGCCTCGCCTGACGATGCAGTGGTTCCTCGACATGAAAGACTTTGCCAAAACGGCGCTCCGTGCCGTCAGTTCTGGCGAGGTAAAGTTTTACCCCGAAAACATGTGGAACATGTACAACCAGTGGCTGAAAGAGGACAACGTCCGCGACTGGTGCATCAGCCGCCAGCTTTGGTGGGGCCAGCGGATTCCAGCCTGGTATTTAGTTGGCAGTCGTCAGTCCGCAGTCGTCAGTCCGCAGTCTTCAGTCCGCAGTCCGCAGCCGGAAGCTGGAAGCCGGGGAGAAATGATGTTTGTGGCGGAAACGGCAGAAGGGGCTTTGGAACAAGCTAAAGCGAAAACCGGCAACCAAAATTTGACACTTGCTGACCTGCGCCAGGACGATGACGTGGTGGACACCTGGTTCTCCTCGTGGCTGTGGCCCATCGCCGTTTTTGATGGTTTTGAAAAACAGGATGAGCTGAAATATTACTACCCCACCAATGTGCTCGTCACCGGCTGGGACATCATGTTTTTCTGGGTGGCCCGCATGATTATGTCCGGCTACGAATGGTCGGAGGAACTGCTGGGAAAAGACCTGAAAGGCAGGCAGCCGTTTTACGATGTGTATTTCACCGGCATGGTGCGCGACAACAAGCACCGCAAAATGTCCAAATCGCTCGGCAACTCGCCCGATGCCCTGTCCCTCATCGCTAATTATGGAGCCGACGGCGTGCGGTTCGGGATGCTGCTTTCCGGCTCCGCCGGAAACGACATCATCTTCGACGCCCCCTTCGACCCCAAGACCAACGAGGTATTGAACGAAAGTAAGCTCTGCGAGCAGGGCCGCAATTTCTGCAACAAAATGTGGAATGCGTTGCGCCTCGTCAAAGGCTGGCAAGTCGAAGATATTCCTCAAAACAACATCAACAAACTGGCAGTAGCCTGGCTCGAAAACAAGTTTGATAAAACCTTAGCCGCCATCGGCGGCAACTACGACCAATACCGCCTCTCCGACGTGCTGATGAGCCTGTACCAATTTATCTGGGACGACTTCTGCTCGTGGTA
>SCUG01000116.1 GCA_004297645.1 Saprospiraceae bacterium
CGCCGGAAAAGCCCTGTCGCACCTTCCTCCCGGCGATATTTATTGGGATATTACACGCTCGCAATATCCTGATTACTCCTCCACCCGGAGCATGTGGAGGGAGGGGCCATTGAAATATATTCTGTCGCAACCGGCACTGGCATGGGCATGGTACATGCTGCTCGGCATGGCCGTGCTATTTCTCATATTCCGGGCGAAAAGACGCCAGCGCATCATCCCCGTGCTGGAGCAAAACACCAACACTTCGCTCGAATTCATCGGCACCATCGGGCGGCTTATGTTTTTACAAAACAACCACAAACAGCTCTCGCTCCAGAAAATGCAGTTGTTTCTCGGCTTCGTACGCGAGCGGTACAATCTGCCTACAAAAGATATGGATGAGCAATTTGTGGCGCTGCTATCCACCAAATCAGAGGTGCCCGGAGAGGCCATCAACAAAATACTGATGCTGAACCGAAACATCAATAGCTCCGGCTTCGTGTCAGAAAATACGCTGGTGAATTTCCACCGGGCGATGGAAACTTTCTACCAGCGATGCAAATGATAAGCGGCCGAAGACGGGTGTTCGCCCAAATTCCCTCTACATGAGTGACCAAAATGAAATTCAGACGTTTGTAACTTTGTGCAATAGCTAAATTCTAAACCTGACTTATGAAAAAATTGTGGCTCACCCTGGCATGGTTGTTTGCGTTTTCCGCAACACAGCACCTTCTGGCCCAGGCTAACACCTGGAAAATACTATCCAAAATCACCTACAATAAGGAGTACGACGAGACGCTTGGCTTCAAGGTGGATGTGCCTGTATTCAGCGGCGATGTCAAAAACCTGGAGGGGAAAGAAGTGACCATTAAAGGATACATAATTCCAGTGGAGGGTTACAAGAGCCACAAAGAGTTCATATTTTCGGCCTACCCGTATAACATGTGTTTTTTCTGCGGCGGGGCAGGCCCCGAAACGGTCATGGAGGTGGTCTCGAAAACGGCAGTAGCATTCACTGCTGACCCCATCACCCTCAAAGGGGTGCTACACCTGAATGCCACGGACATCAACCGGCTGATGTACTCACTGACTGAAGTGGAAAAAATTGATTGACGGCCGGCCATTGCTTTGAACTTCGTTTATCACAAAATCAATATTATCATGAAAAAATTTCTGCAAAACTTGTTTGGCAAAGCCAAAGAAACCATTGACAATGCCGGCGAAGACCTGAAAGAGGTAATGGACGCCGTGTCGGAAGACGCCAGCAAATTGGCCGCTGAGGCCAAAGTAAAATTGACCGAAGTAAGAGAAGAAGTAAAGGAAGAATTCACCGAGCACGTGGGCGAGCCTTCTGAGTTGGTAAGAAAAGCGAAAGAAACAATTGCGGAGGCCACCAGCAAAATCAAAGAAGCGGCCAAAGAAGAATGGGACAATGCCAAAGGTAAATTCGAAGAGCTGAAAGACTCTTTGTCGGAAGAAGAAAAACCCGTCAAGGACTCTGACATCTCCCCTGATGAGGGCAAGAAAAAAGAGGGATAGATACCCCTGCATCCTTTCCCCCCCGCTCAAAAACTGGTGGAATCGAGGATGAGTTCAAGCTCCTGCATATAGTTGCGTTTGTCTTCCCCTGGTGCAAAAACAAAGGCATCTACGAGGAGCAGATAGCCATCATCGGGGTTGAGCATGAGGCAGGACAGAAAAGGCCCTCCTTTAAAATCGTTTGCCATATCCCAGATGCCTCTGGCCTGTAGGGTATAGCGGTTGTTCACCATTTTATTTTCAACGAGCATCGGCAGGTCCACGTCATTTATCTGCATGAAAGAATTGGGCTGGTTGGAAGTGACGATTTTGCTAACCTCATTCCTGATGGTTTTCAGCCCCTCCTTTGTAAGTTGAGCTTTGTTGGTGTAAGGTCTTTTATGGATGAGGATGTTGGCATTCGCATCGCGGACTTCGCGGCGCAGCCACATAGTGTTGGTCTTGGTGTTGAGCATGGCCTTCCGAAAATCGCCCGGCACTTTGATGTCAGCCCCGAAAGTTAACTTGACATCTGCTTCGAGGGCGGCATTTTCGCCAGCTTGGTAGGTGGTGGCTTTCACCACCTCCTCATCAGCCTCGTTGATGCGGCGGGCGATGGGTGGGAAATTTTTCACCACATTTTCCATGAGTTTGTCTTCGCCTTCGGCGAAAACGTAAAACAGCAGTTGGCCTCTGGCCCATTTATCTTTCCCCACGATAGTGCTGTACCCCTTGTCCTTCGGGATGCGGGCAATTTTTTTCTCACCCACATCCTGGCGCACCAAAGCGGCCGTAGAGGAGTTGTTGTCGCGTACATCGGCCAGGAATAAGATGGTGCGAAATTCTTTTTGGGCTCTCTGTTTGGCCAACTGCTCCGGGGTCAGGTGTTTTATGTCAAAAATGGGTTCGGGCTGTGGCAACAGCAGGTAAGGCCCTCCAAAATAATAGTAGAATGTATCGCCGGCAGGGCCTGCCCAAAGCGCTGAATCTGCAATGACGAGAATCTGGTTGACCTTGCCGTGTGCATTATTTGTGGACGATATTTTCCCCGGCGCTGTGTCGGAGGAGCATGCGTAAAAGAACAGGAAGAGTATGCCCAACAACTGAAGTTGCTTCATTTACAAAGTGTTTGCACAAAATTAGGAATTTGGCTGAGATGCGAAGTCTTCTGCACCTGTCGTACCCTTCCAGATGCCACTCCGTGAGATTTTGGCGGGAGCCAAAAAGCTGGGATGCCATTGCCGAAGGCACAAAAATTTGGGGGCCGGAGCCTCAACGGCCCCGGCCCCCAAAAATGCTGTGGTTGGCTGGCCCTGTCCACGAAATGGCCCAGCGCAATTGGCTTACCACGCGATAAATTTCCCATTAAAAGCACCTTTCTCCGTGACAATGGAGTAAATGTAGCCGCCCGCCGGCAACCCGGCCACCGGCAGCTCGAAACTGACCTCCCCGCTCCGCAGGCCGAGGTCGTAAGCCGCCCGTTCTTTGCCATTTTCGTCGTAAATGACTACATCGAGCGGGGTGGACTCTGCCACGGAAAAGCGCAGAGTCAGAAAGTTCCGGGCAGGATTCGGGTAAGCATTGACGAGGCTCAGGTATTCTCCCAACGGGAAGGTGACTCCGCTGACGAACTCAATGGCCAGGTTATCCACCTGCAACATACTGCCCATCGTAACAGAGGCAGAGTCGTTCTTGATGTAGCTGGGGGCAAACCCGAAAAGCATGGTATCCGGTGTTGTGGGCCAGGCCACATCGAAAACCAACTCGAATTGTGTGTATTCCGCCGCAGGCGGAAGCGAGAAGAACAAGGTGGCTATCGAATCGCTTTGCTGTGTGGCCGGATTCCATTTTGAAAATTGCGCAAAAAAGAGGGAGCTATCTGGCCCCTGTGGGGCATATTGATAAAACCCGCTGATATTCTTGGGTTCATTGAGTATCGGAAAACCACCCGCGGGGTTTTCGCCCCCTCCCAACTCTCCGAGCAGAGCAAAGCTGGATGATGACCCAATGAACGAGGAAACATTTTCTAAGCGGATGGCATAATTGCCCGATTGGGCATCGGAAGTTTTTGTGACGGAGGGCACCCCGCCAATGTTGAAAATATTGCTCGTGAGCCAGCCACCGTCCGGTTCTTCCGACGCCACGTCCGTCCAATCCTCGAACCCGCCGTTGGGGAAAGGCGCTGAAGCCCCGATGAACGACAAGCCGTCCATGTAGAGCACATTGCCGGCCACGGCATTGTCAAAATTTGAAGAAGTTGACAAAATGAACTGGAGGGTGTCAGGCTCGATGGGCAAAAACGAGGGGATGGGCAATTTGAACTGTGTGTATGTATCCTGCACCCCGGTAAACAATTGCGATGCGGAGGTAACTGGTACGCCTCCTACCAAAAATATCACAACCAGAAACGCCGTGTCGCCGGATGCGATATTGTATTTCGCGTAACCACTCAGGGTGTCGGGCAGTTCGGTGTACGGGTACCCGCCGGTGAACCCGCCAGGGCCGGGATTGCCCAGACCGATAACGCCCGGCAACACCGAGGTGTCCGCGGATACGGTCTCCAATTTCAGGGCGTAAGTGCCGGCGTAGGCATCGGTGGTTTTGGTGACGTTGGCGCCCGCGCCGATGAGATACGCCTGAAAATTGGTAGTCCAGAAAAGGGTGGGATTGGCGAAGTAATACTGCTGAGTCCAGTTTTCAAAATCGCCGTTGGGCACGGTTTGGGCGGGAAGGCCAGCCCAGGCAAAAAACGATACCGCCACTAAAAAGAGTTGAAATTTCTTCATGGCTAAATAAAAGTTAGCTCCTTTGGATTTGAATGCCACTGCATCTTGCCGGCCCAACAAATGCAGGCATGAAACAGGGAGGAAGATGGTCAAACATGGTTTGAGTCTGGGGGCACTGGTATATGATGCGCTGGAATCCAAATCCAAAAGAGTGGTTGTGAAAACACCTCCCGGTAATTCATTGCCACATATTTTCACTAAAGATACTGGCACTACTGCGCCGGAGGTCAGTTGCCGAAGATTGATTTTTATCAACCTTCGGGGAAAAGGGCACCCACTTCCGGCAAACCGTCGGGCCGGGGCCAATGCCATACCTCGCAAAACAGTTCCTGAACAATCGTCCGGCATGAACGATGTGGCGCTCCCCGTCATGGGTGCGCCGCCACCCAAACTTCCCCGTCTTCGAAGATTTCTTTTTTCCAAATGGGCACTGTCTCTTTGAGGGTGTCAATCACATACTGGCAGGCCTCGAACGATGCGTGGCGGTGCGGCGCAGACACAGCGATGACGACCGGCGCCCCGCCCAGTTGCAATGTGCCCACCCGGTGGTGGATGGCAATCTTCAGTACCTGAAATTTTTCCATCGCCCTTCGGGCAATATTTTTCATTTCCAAAAGGGCCATCGCTTCGTAAGCCTCAAACTCCAGCCGGACGACCCGCTTCCCTTTCGTGCTGTTGCGCACGGTGCCGATGAATACGTTCACCGCCCCCGCCGCATCGGAAGTCACGAAATCAATGCAGTGCTGAACGTCGAGCGGGGTGGATAAGAGTTGGATGTCAATCATAATTTACGGAGGACATTAGGCGGAGGACGGCATGCAAAATGATTTCACCCCCCGCTGACGGGTGGAATGAGTGCCACTTCATCGCCCTCTTTGAGGGCCATATCTTCACCGGCATACTCGCTGTTGACGGCGATGCGCAGCGCAGATAATTCATTTAATATGGGGTATTGCCGGGCGAGTTGGGCGCGCAGGCCGGCGACCTTTGCCCCATCGGGCATTTCCCATTCCCGGAACCGCTGCCCGGTGATGTCTTTGGCGATGCCGAAGGAAAGTAGGGTTAGTTTCATGATGACATGGTTTAAGGTGTTGAGGTGTGCGTCGTCCTGAAAAAACTTTACAGGTTAATAGATAGTCCGGCTATAGTTTTACAGTCACAAAAATAGTCCTGAAAAAACCTTACAGCCAGAAAGTTAATCCTAAAATTCCTTTACGGTCTAAAATTCTTACAGCTCTTTCGGAGCCATTGACATTCGGAGCCAGTTGACCGCTTAGGCACTTTTTGGTTTTCGGGCTACGGTAATGTCAAGGATTTTGGCGAAATAATTTTTTGCGCCCTCGACACTTTAAGCTGAGCTACCCCGTGGCGGGCGGGCGTCAGGGCCAGTTTGCCGCCGTCAAAACAATTGAGGTTGACTCGTCCTAAAATAGCTTTACACAAAACGAGTAAAGCCGTGACAGGGCAAAACAAACAAAACAAAGATTCGCAACCGCCTGCCGGAAGAACTCAAGCGTAAGATTGCCAACCAAGCTGGCCGCAGAGCTGGGATGCGAACGTGCTATTGAAGAGGGTTGCAGCTGGCGGCAGCACTTTAGTAGGCAGTTCAGCAAAGCAAGCCCCACTATTTTTCAATGTCTATGGACTTTTGAACTTTTAGCTCTAAGGACATAGCCGCCATAAAACCGACCGGAAGTATGAAGACTTCGGACAACAAGGTTTACTCTCTCTTTACTTGGGCGTTTTTCCTTATTTTCGAGAAAGCAGTTGTATAACCTTGGTGTTCTCGAATTGAGTCCAATAATGGTTCACTCTCAACCCATTCAGGGTCGTCATATCCTAATTCAACTGCCTTCTCCAAATTTTCTATTGCTTTCGAAAATTCATTAAGTTTGGAATAGTAGCAAGCCCAATTCATATAGCCCCAGCCATTATCAGATTTAAGTGATAGAGATTTTTCCAAATGCAATCTGGAGTCTTCAAGATTTCCAATTTTTAAAAGAGAATATCCTAAGGCGCTTTTGCGACATTTAAGACCAACAAATTGCCGGCAATTTTTGTCCTGCCGCCCGTTGTTCCGTTGGTGCTGGCTTTGCCAGGTTAGTAGCCGGCCAAAGTCAAGTCAGACAAGTTGCGGCACGCAAAGGCTCCATCAAAAGTCACTTGAGAAAAACGCGACGAA
>SCUG01000117.1 GCA_004297645.1 Saprospiraceae bacterium
AGCAAAACCTCCTGGGCAAAAAAGCCGGTGACGAATTTGCCTTCGGCATTCGAAGCAAAAATGCTTACGGCGAGTTCAACCCTGAAGCCGTTGTTGTATTGCCCATGGAAACCTTCATGGTGGACGGCAAGCTCGCTGAAGAATTTCTCGTGCCTGGCAAAACCATCCCCATGTCCGACCAAGAGGGCAACCAGATGAATGGCCTCGTCAAAGCGGTAAAAGAAGATGGTGTTGAAGTTGATTTTAATCATCCTATGGCTGGCCGGGACCTTTATTTTACCGGCACCATTGAAACACTGCGTGCTGCTACTGACGAGGAATTGGACCACGGCCACGTACATCCCAACGGCGGGCAGCATCACCACTAACCTTTTCCCATAAATTCGGGGTGCCGCAAGCTGGATTACATTATCTCCTTTGGCTGGGTGCTTTGTTGAGAAAATGCCAAAGCCAGCCCTTTTCCTTCAGTGCGATACTTCTATATTTGCGGCCTGCTTTAACGAGAGCATCTGTTTTAATCACTCAAACGGCTGCTTTGCAAATGGGTTGTATGAAAAAAATTATCCTACTCTCTGGTTTTCTCCTGTGCTTCCTCAACATGTTCGCCCAAAAAGGCGGAACCATCCGGGGCAATGTTTACGATAAAGCAACCGGCGAACCCATTATTTTCGGCACGGTCATGCTTAAGGGTACCACCATTGGCAGCAACACCAATGAGGACGGGTTTTTCAGCATTGGCAATGTGCCCGTAGGCCGGTACAACCTCATGGCTACCTACATAGGTTACGATAGCGTGTGGGCAACCGTTAATGTGACAATCAACAACATTGTTACTCAAAACCTCTACATGTCGGAAAGCAGCATCCAGCTTAGTACGGTGGATGTTTCGGCACGAAAAGAGAAGGCAAAATCCGATGTGCAGGTATCGAAAGTGACGGTGACGGCGAGCCAGATTAAGTCTTTGCCAAGTACCGGTGGCCAAACCGATATAGCGCAGTATTTACCCGTATTGCCCGGCATTATTTCCACCGGCGACCAGGGTGGACAGATATACATTCGCGGCGGTTCACCGATTCAAAACAAGATATTGCTCGACGGGATGACCATCTACAACCCCTTCCACAGCATCGGCTTTTTCTCCGTTTTTGAAACAGAGACCATCAAAACCGTGGACGTGCTGACCGCTGGCTTCGATGCACAGTATGGAGGCAGAATTTCCGCTGTCATTGATTTGAAAACCCGCGAGGGTAACAAAAAACGCCTGGCGGGCCTCGTCAGTGCCAACCCGTTTCAGGCAAAAGCTCTCATCGAAGGCCCATTGAAAAAATTTGAAGAGGGTGGGGGCAGCACCTCGTTTTTGATAACCGCTAAACACTCTTACATTGACAAGACTTCTCCCCATCTGTACAGCTACGCTGTGGACACCTCTTTTTATAAATACAACAACGACACGCTCAATGGCAAAGACCTCAACCGCTTGCCTTTCAGCTTCACCGATTTGTATGGCAAGCTGTCATTTCTAACGAGCAACGGAAGCAAATTCAACCTATTCGGGTTCAATTTTGCCGATGACGTCAACTATGTTGGGGTTGCAAAATTGGGGTGGAACGCTGCCGGAGGAGGTACCAATTTTACCCTTATTCCGCCCAATTCCAACCTCGTGGCAGGGGGCACAATTGCTTTTTCCAACTACGACCTCGAGTTGAAGGAAGCAAGTGCAGACCCTCGTACTTCCAATATTTTCAGCTACAATGTGCTGCTGGATTTTACCTATTACGGCCTCAACAGCGAAGTGAACTACGGCTTCGAGGTCAACGGCCTCGACACCAAATTCCGGTTTAAGAATTTTATCGGGAATACCATTAATAAAGACATCAACACAAATGAGTTGGCGGGCTACATTAAGCTTAAACAAAAAATTGGCAATTGGATAATCGAACCAGGTTTGCGCTTACAGTTCTATCCTTCCGTGCCGGCCTCCAACATCGAGCCGCGTTTCGGTGCCAAATGGAACGTGACGGATGACTTCCGTCTGAAATTGGCGGCTGGCTATTATTCCCAAAACCTCATCGCCAGTGTGAACGAACTTGATGTGGTGAATCTCTTTGTGGGATTTCTCGCCGGTCCAGACGAGACGGTGAAGGAACCCAACGGAGTTGACAACGCCCCGCACCGCCTCCAAAAAGCCATTCACGGTGTGGTAGGTGCCGAGGTTGACCTAACGAACAACCTCGAGCTAAATGTGGAGCCTTATTACAAAAGATACACCCAACTCATACAGCTCAACCGCAACAAATTAGAACCTACCGACCCAGACTTTGTGACGGAAAACGGCGATGCTTACGGTATTGATTTTACTTTCCGGTATCAGAAGAATGACTTTTATGCCTGGGCCACTTATTCGCTGGCTCAAGTCACACGCTACGACGGCGAACAAACTTATCCTACCATATTTGACCGGCGGCATAATATTAACCTGTTGGCCACTTACCAATTCGGACAAAAGAAAGACTGGGAGGCGGCCGTCCGATGGAACCTCGGTTCGGGGTTCCCCTTCACCCTGACGCAGGGTTTTTACAACGATTTCAATTTTGAGAATGGCCTGGAATCCAATCCTATCACCGGCAACGGCGACCTCGGAGTGGTGTTGGATGGAAAACGAAACGGGGGGAGGCTGCCTTACTACCACCGGCTCGACCTGTCGCTTAAGCGCACCTTGAGCCTTGGAAAATTCACCAAGATGGAGGTCGTTGCCAGCGTCACAAATGCTTACAGTCGCGATAACATTTTTTATTTCGACAGAATCAGAAATCAGCGGGTGAACCAACTGCCCATTCTCCCAAGCCTGGGGCTGACCATCTCCTTCTAACGCACAGATGCCCGCCCCCGAACAATAATCACCGGGGGCGGGCATCTGTTTGTTCCACCTAATTTTTACCTTCGCCCCGTTTTAAATTTTTGACAAAAAATCATTGGCAAATGAACCTTCACGAATACCAGGGAAAAGAATTGCTGAAAAGTTATGGCGTCGCCATTCAGGATGGCATCGTGGCTGAAACCGTGGCAGAGGCAGTTGATGCCTGGCATAAATTAAGAGAAGAAACAGGCACCGATATGGTGGTCGTAAAAGCTCAGATTCATGCCGGCGGCCGCGGCAAAGGTGGCGGTGTGAAGTTGGCGAAGAACCTCGAAGAACTCAAATTACACGCTGGCAATATCCTCGGCATGATGCTCAAAACTCCGCAAACGCCAGGCGGCCTCAATGGCCCTGGCAAGATGGTGCGCAAGGTATTCATCGGCGAAGACAGCTACCGCCCTGACTTCAAGGCCTGCAAAGAGTTTTACATCTCCATACTTACCGATAGGGAGCGCAAGAGCAACGTCATCATCTATTCCACCGAAGGTGGCATGGAGATAGAAAAAGTGGCTGCCGAAACGCCCCATCTCGTCCACAAAGAATATGTGGATGCCGAGCTTGGCTTGCAAGCCTTTCAATGCAGGAAGATTGCCTTCCATTTGGGATTGAGCGGCCTGGCCTTCAAAAACATGACGCAGTTCGTGAGCAACCTTTACGCTGCTTTTGTGGGTGCCGATGCCACATTATTTGAAATAAACCCCTGCCTGAAATCCGCCGAAGACCGCATCATTGCGGTGGATTGCAAGGTGGCCCTCGACGACAATGCCCTCTTCCGCCACAAAGACCTGGAGGCAATGCGGGATAAAAACGAGGAAGACCCCACTGAAGTAGAAGCCAAAGAATTCGACCTCAACTACGTCAAATTGGACGGCAACGTCGGCTGCATGGTCAACGGCGCCGGTCTTGCGATGGCCACCATGGACATCATCAAGTTATCGGGGGGCGAACCCGCCAACTTCCTCGATGTGGGGGGCACAGCCGATGCAGCCAGAGTACAGCAAGCCTTTAGCATTATTCTGAAAGACCCTGCCGTGAAAGCCATTCTCATCAATATCTTCGGGGGCATCGTTCGGTGCGACCGGGTGGCACAGGGCGTTGTGGACGCATACCGCAACCTCGGTAATGTGAAGGTGCCAATTATTGTGCGTTTGCAAGGCACCAATGCCGATGTAGCCAAAAAGATTATTGACGAATCCGGTCTCAAAGTAAAGTCGGCCATTCTGCTTCAGGAGGCTGCCGATTTGGTGAAGGAGGTGCTGGCGTGTGCTTGAAAGATAAAAGTGAAAAACCGCACATTGACTCGATGTGCGGTTTTTTTTGGTAACAAATCCATTGAATGACTTCCACGCAAATTGTCCGGGAACCACTTTTCTAAAACAGCCATCTAAGAAAAAGGGAGCCAATAAAAGCGAAAGTTATTTGAATCAGGCAAATCAAGTTCATAAGTTTGTTTGCATTAACAGGAGAGCCATTCGAATTTCATTTACATGGAAATCATTGATTACTACAAAGTATTAGGGCTTGATAAAAATGCTGGTGAAAAGGAAATCAAAAAAGCTTTTCGCAAGCTTGCCCGAAAGTACCATCCCGACCTCAACCCAAGCGACAAAGCTGCTCAAAAGAAATTTCAGCAAATCAACGAGGCCAACGAAGTCTTGAGCGACCCGGAGAAACGGGCGAAGTATGACAAATACGGCAAAGACTGGGAACATGCCGAGGCCTTTGAAAAGGCCCGACAGACCCAGCGGCAATCAGGCGGCGGCGAAGGATACAGGTTTTCAGAAGGCACTTCCAGTGAAGATTTTTCTGATTTTTTCAATTCCATGTTTGGTGGTACTCACACCGGCGGCAGCGCCAGAACGGTGAAATTCAGAGGGCAGGATTATCACGCCGAATTGAGCCTAAGCCTGACGGACGTTTATAAAACGCATAAGCGCACACTCACCGTGAATGGGAAAAATATCCGCATCGCCATTCCCGCCGGAGTAGAAAACGGGCAGGTAATAAAAATCAAAGGGCATGGCGGACCGGGTATCAATGGTGGCCCCAACGGCGACCTTTACATCACGTTCTCTATCGCCAATCATCCCCGTTTCAAGCGGGTAGGAAATGATTTATTCACCACCATTGGACTTGACCTATACAAGGCGGTATTGGGTGGCGAGGTTATCGTAGATACTTTGGATGGGCAGGTGAAACTATTATTGAAGCCAGGTACCCAAAACGGCAGCAAAGTCAAACTGAAAGGCAAGGGCTTCCCGGTGTATAAAAAAGAGGGCGAGTTTGGTGATTTGTTTGTCACCTGGTCTGTGAAAGTGCCAGGCAATCTCTCGGAGAAGCAAAAAGCACTTTTTGAAGAGCTGTCCAAGCTGTCGTCTTAAAAATCACAACCCATGCAGACGGAAGAATTTATTTCCATTGAAACTTTTTGCGCCCACCACGGCGTCGAATTTTCTTTTATAAACACCTTGGAGGAGTTTGGCTTGTTAGAATTACCTACGATTAACCAGACTAAATGTATCCCGTCGGTTCAGCTTGCCCATTTAGAAAAAATAGTACGACTTCATTTCGACCTTGACATAAACATGGAGGGGATTGAAGCCATCGTTCATTTGCTGAATCGAATAGAAAACTTGCAGGCTGAAATCACCGCATTAAAAAATCAACTTCGCCTGTATGAAGATATTTAGGCAGACTTCCCCTTCCTGCCTGTTCCTTTTTGCATGGCTCATAAAAAAAGCCACCCTGTAAAGAGTGGCTTTTGGCTGGTAGCCCGTACGGGAATTGAACCCGTGTCTCTGCCGTGAAAGGGCAACGTCCTGACCCCTAGACGAACGGGCCATCAAAGATGATGGTTGCTCATTTTTAAAACGAGGGGGCAAAGATATGACCTTAAGTAAAATAACAAAGCCGGGGGCTAAAATAAATTATTTACGCTGCCGCAATGTCGAATCCGCAGTCGGAATGTTTACTTTTGCAGTGCTTTCGATAGCATATCCTGAACTTAAACCCAGTTATAAATCAAACTGTTCTTACCTTGGTTTTCCAATCTGATTTCACCAAAATTAAACGACCTGAATATTATGGTAAAGAGAATCGCAATTAACGGATTTGGCCGAATTGGCAGGCTCACCATGCGCCAGCTTTTGAAAAGAAGCAATGTGCAAATAGTAGCTATCAATGACCTCACAGACAACAAAACCCTCGCTCACCTTTTCAAGTATGACACTATGCAAGGTAAGTTTGAAGGAGAGGTGGCTTCTGACGATGAATACCTCTACATCAATGGGCAGAAGATACTTTGCTCTGCCATCCGCAACCCCGCCGAGCTGCCCTGGAAAGAATACAACGTGGACGTAGTGGTCGAATGCACGGGACTTTTTCTTACCCGCGAAAAAGCATCCGCCCATTTGCAGGCTGGGGCTAAGAAGGTAGTCCTTTCTGCCCCGGCCAAATCGGCTGATGTGCCGACATTCGTCATCGGCGCCAACCACAAAGAAATAAAGCCTACCGATACTATTGTTTCCAACGCATCCTGCACCACCAACTGCCTCATGCCTTTGGTGATGGTTTTGGACAAGGCCTTCGGCATCGAGCAATTCTTTATGAGTACCATACACAGCTATACCTCCGACCAAAATATCCAGGATGGCCCCCACAAAGACCTCCGCAGGGCCAGGGCTGCCGCTGAGAATATCGTCCCCACTTCCACCGGTGCAGCCAATGCCGTCGTTTTGGTAGCTCCGCACCTGAAAGGCAAGATTGCAGCCCACGCCATACGTGTGCCAGTAGCCACTGGCTCGTTGACGGATTTGACCTGTATGTTGAAAAAGACTCCTTCGGTCGAATCTATCAATGCTGCTTTCAAAGCTGCTTCCGAAGGGCAATGGAAAGGGCTTTTGGAATACAACACCGACCCCATCGTTTCCAGCGATATTATTCGCAATCAACACTCCAGTATTTTCGATGCCGGGTTGACGCAAGTCAACGGTAACACTTGCCGCGTCGTTGGCTGGTACGACAACGAGGCAGGCTATTCCACACGCTTAGCCGACCTCGCTGAAATGATTGCCAATCTGTAAGAATTGAATTAGTATGAAAGATAGGCACTACCCGGCTACATGGCTGTGGTAGTGTCTTTTTTTTGGGAATGGGGAATGGGAATCTAAAATGGTTGCATCTTCGTTGCACTCAATCGTTCAAGAAAAGCATTTGAAAATGAATACTGATTTTAAAAACAAAAAGGCGCTTGTCCGGGTGGATTTCAACGTGCCATTGGATAGTAACTACACCATTACCGATGATACGCGCATCCGCCAGGCGTTGCCAACTATCAGGCGCATTTTGGATGGCGGCGGTTCGGTCATATTGATGTCGCACCTCGACCGGCCACTGAAAAAGCTGAAAGATGATGGTACCGTGGATGTAGAAAAATTTACGTTGAACCATTTGGTGGACCACCTTTCGGAACTACTCCATCTCAAAGTAAAATTTTGTCCTGAATCAGTGGGCGAAACGGCTTCGGCCATGTCGGCTGCATTAAAACCCGGTGAGGTGCTACTTTTGGAAAACACCCGTTTTCAGCCGGAAGAGGAAAAGGGCGATTCCGGCTTCGCCCGAAAATTAGCAGCACTTGGCGACGTGTATGTCAACGATGCTTTTGGAACGGCGCACCGCGCTCACGCTTCCACCACTATCGTGGCGCAGTTTTTTACTAAAAATACCCGGATGTTCGGCTTGCTGATGGAAAGGGAAATCCAAAACGCCGAAAAAGTCCTCACCCATCCCGAACGCCCACTGACGGCCATCGTCGGGGGTACAAAGGTCTCCGATAAAATATTGCTGCTCGAACGATTCCTCAACCTCGTGGACAACATCCTCATAGGCGGCGGCATGGCCTATTCTTTCATCAAGGCGCAGGGTGGCAAAGTCGGAAGTTCACTCGTCGAAGAAGATAGAATAGAACTTGCGAAGGAACTGCTGAAAAAAGCTACGGAGTTGGGCGTCAAAATTTACCTGCCTGAAGACAGCATTGTCACACCTGATTTTAAAGATTCGGGAAACTGGACCAGCCTGCCAAGCAATTCAATCCCGGCCGGACAGATGGGCCTTGACATCGGCGAGAAAGCCATAGGCACTTTTTCGCAGGTTATTCTTGCTTCCAAAACCATCATTTGGAACGGGCCGATGGGTGTTTTCGAGATGTCCAATTTTGCCAAAGGCACAAAATCTATTGCATTGGCAGTAGCAGAAGCAACCAGGAATGGCGCTTTTTCATTGGTTGGCGGTGGCGACAGTGTGGCCGCGGTGAATCAAATGGGACTTGCCGGCAAGGTAAGTTTTGTTTCCACCGGAGGCGGTGCTATGCTTGAATTCCTTGAAGGGAAGGAGTTGCCGGGCATAAAGGCAATACACGGCTGATATTATCGCCTGAATACTTTTACTAAAAGTCCAATAGCCAAGGCGGCCAGTACCCATACCCACCAACGTGGCAATTCTCCAACCGGAAGTGGTTCCATATTGCCTGCTGGCACAAAGGCGGCCCAAAACAGGGGATGCGAGCGGTTGGTGTTTTGCATCCGGCTGAGGTAATTGAGTTTAGCATTTCGCAACGCTTCGTCTTTGGGTTGGCCAGCTTTCAGATTTTTATAAAAAGCGACCATGATTTCGGCCGAGGCATTGTCGTCAATGCTCCATAGCGTGGTGATGATGCTTGATGCACCGGCATAAAAGAACCCGCGGGCCATACTCACGATGCCCTCGCCGCGCTGAAACTCCCCAACGCCCGTCTCACAAGCGCTCAGCACCACCAGCGAGGCCTGCAGGCGCATATTGTAAAGGTCTTTCACGAAGACAAGCTCATTTTCCACACTATCGGAAGTCTGGTAAAAAGCGAGGTAGGAGTATTCGCCGTGTTGGTCGTTGGCTTTGCCGTGGGTGGCGAGGTGCAAGATATCAGCATCAAAGGCGGATTTTAAAAACTGCGACTCTGTGGCTTGCTCACCGAGGAACACTTTTCCACCCATAATTCGCTGAATAGCCTCAGCCTCTCTGCGGTTGTAGGTCAGACTACCGAGCACTGCCTTCCAGGGGTCGCTTCGGATGTCGAGCGTGTCGCCGCCATAAGACGGTGCGAATGCGATGAACCTCTTGCCCCTGCTTGTTTTTCGTTGTACATCTTGCAACAGGGTACCAGAGTAACAGTAGCTAATCTGGTATTTTTTCAAAAGAAAATCCTGCGTGTCGAAGCGGTTGTAGTCGGTGGCAGGGGCGGTCAACAGTGCCTCGAAGGGCAGGTATCCCAACACACCTCCAGGAATAATGACAATCCTCTTGGTATGAATAAAAGGCTGCACCGGCTCGAAAATGAGTTGGAACATCTCATGGCCGATGTTGGCATATTTTTGATTGAGCACATCGTAGTCGGGGCTGCCGGGGTTGAACCTGTAAATGCTGTTGACAAAATCTTCTGTCCACGACTCCAGTGGAAAGTCTTTCTTGATGTGCACCACTTCAAAAGTGCGGGCAGATATCACAAACGCAAAAATGTTGTCTTCACCGATGAAATAGCTGAGCAGTGTCTGGTCGTGCCGGAGCACATTTTTCTGCAAGTCCTGCACGTTCACGAGTTTCGCATTGTACCGCAGTTCAAAATATGTGGGGTATTCCTTTCTCAATTTGTGCAACAGGTTTTCGCGCTGCATTTTCAAGGCAAGAATGCGGTCGTTGAGGCGGTTCGATTTGGCTAAGTCGCGATTGGTTACTTTCAGGTTTTCCTCAAAAAGCAGTTTTTCTAAAAAGGCAAGGTCTATTTTCAATTGGCGGTCTTGCGCCAGCAAGCTGTCCGGTATGCCGGCGAATTCTTCTGCATCCACGGTATGCAGCGCTTCGTTGAGGATGATGGCGTTGCTCTGTTCAGCGATGAAGAACGCTTCTTCCCAATATTTTACATCGCAGGTGACCTTCTTCAACTCATCTTTTACAGCAATCGCTTTTTCGTAAATCTGGAAATAGTTGTCGAGCAGTGCAATGCGGGAGGCTGGCTCATCAAACGAATTTTTAATGAAATTAATGAGTTGCAGTGCCTGTTGGAAAATGGAGTCGGCTACAAAAAGGTATTCGATGCTTTTCGTTGAATCGTAATAGGAGGTGAGCAGGGAGGCGCGGGTTTGTAAAATGGTGAGCAACTGGATGGGCGAGGATACGGTTGTAAATGGTTGAATGTGGTTGGGGCGGTAGCCAATGGAGACATAAGCCGAATCACAATAGTCCAGGGCGCATATTTCATCCCAGGCGCAGGACTTTGCCAGTTTTGCGTACACATCCGCCACATCGGGGTGTATTTTTCCATAGAGCTTTAGGCGGATGGTTAGTGATTGCTGAAAATAACTTTCGGCTTGCGGCAGTTTTTTTTGTTGGAGGTAAACGCCGCCAATTCTTGCCATTGCATCGGCCTGGTCAGCCGAGAGG
>SCUG01000118.1 GCA_004297645.1 Saprospiraceae bacterium
GGACGCTGATTCTTATGATTTTTTATGAAATAAAAAATCAGGAACAGCGTGAAATCATAAAGAACCAGCGTCTTTCAGCGTCAAAAAAACCGTTTGGAATTTTTCTCTTGACACCCCTAATTCTATATCGCAAATAATACCAGCCGCCGGCCTTCTTCACAGCCACGAAACCTGCCGCCAGGAAAAGTACATTGAACAAAACAGAGGCCGTGAGCAGCATTTTTTTCATGGGAATTCTTCGTGTCAGGATTTCATCACTTCTTCCAGATTCACGTTTCGGGTATGTTCCGTGTGTTTGAAATTTCTGTCCGGGTTTCCAATTTTAAGGAGCGCCTTCACTTGGTTCCAGATGAAAAGTGGCAACCCCCATAGCGCCGTCCATACCTGAGCGGGAACGTGGCTAAGGTAGAGTACCAGCAGTATATTGGCACAAAAAACCGCGACGGCGGCCACCAGCGTTGCGGCCATCCACGGCACGAAAAACAACCCTGCCGCGGACAGTGCCAGTGCCCCGAAGAGCAGGATGAACAATGGCGGAGACAGCGTGATGAGGCCGAACAACAACTGATTGAAACTAAGCCCAAGCAGACCCCGCCTAAGCAGGCCGATGGAGTTGGGCAGGTTTTGAAAATAGGAAAAGAGCCATCTGCTGCGCTGCGTTTCCACTGCCCGTGCGGTGGTCACTTTTTCATCGTACACGAGGGCATCCCCGGCGTATGCGATTCGGCCGTTTTCCCGTAGAATGAAGTTTTGTAAAATCTTGTCCTCTTGCAGCATTCGCTTCCAAAGGTGTTTTCCCTGCTCAATTTCGGGGCTTGCTAAATAGGCTTTGTACAACGAGGCTTCCACCGCCATGCCTGAGCCTGAAATGACCGCCGATGAACCCAGTCTGTACGGCAGGAGGCGCTCCACGTAATTTTTGTAAAATTCTCCGGTAGCATCGGCGCAGGCGTACACGGTGTCGAGGTTTTTGGCCGTGCGTTGGCCCTGAATGCAGGTAAAGCCTGCGTTGGCATAGCGGTTTATTTCGCCGAGAAAATCAGGATGGGCCAGGTTGTCGGCGTCGAAAACGGCAATGTATCCGTGGTTTTTGTGGAAATTTTCGATGGTGTGAATGATGGATTTTGCTTTCAGGTTGAGCGGCACAGGTGGCCGCAGCACCACCAATTTTTCGTGCGCTATGTCCCAACCGGAGAGGTCGCAGGCATCGGCAACGAGGTAAATCATGAAGTTGGCATAATGTTGTGCAAGAAGTGAACGCACCAAGCCTTTGGCTATTTCTGCATTTTTATAAGCTGTAATGATGCAGCCAAAATCAAAATTTACAGGTTCAACAAACGGCCTCAACTTTTCTTTTTTAAAAAAAGAAAACAGCACTTCCACAAAAGGCAGTACCAAAAAAAAGACGAAAACTCCACCCGCAAAAAGGTAGAGAAGGCTCCATAACTCCATAAGTGATGCAATAGTCTGAGACCAGAGGACGCCCCTCTGGCCGTGCAAATTTAGAAAACAGGAGAGGTAATAAAAGTAAGGGGGGTAGAGACTGGACTTATATTTTTATTTCCAGAGAAATTCCACCGGATGGCATTCAGGAATGCTTTGGCGTGCTGCCACTCTCCTTTCGCACCATAAACCAGCAGATTTTTGGGCAGAGTGACCACTAAAAGGAATGCACAAAACGCCGCCCATTGCCACTGTTTTTTATTGCGGCGCATGAAGAAAAGGCGGTTTCGGGTGAGGTAGTAAGTCTTCAGCACGCTGTTCCGGCTGACGGTGTAGCTCTCTTTATGGTAAATGCAGGCACGTGGCTCCACGTAAATCTGGTAACCTGCCCGCCTGATTTGCTCGCACCAGTCCAACTCCTCGTAATACAGAAAAAAGGCTTCGGGCATGCCGCCCACCTTTTCGATGACCTCCCGGCGCAACATCATGGCTGCACCATGTGCGTAGGCCGTAGGTTTTGCCTCCGCAAACTGGCCGGTGTCAAACTGGCCAACGCCAATGGTGCGGTTGCGGGCGGTCAGCGGATGCACCGGCGTGGTGCCGGCATATTGAATGACATCATGGCCTTCAGCGCCATTGTTATGATAGCAGATTTTCGGGCTGGCGGCGCCAAGTCGCGGAACTGAACCGAAAAGCGCCAACAAGGTCTCAATTGCGCTTTCGGTTAGTTCAGCGTCGTTATTAAGGAAGAACAGGAAGTCGCCAGTACTGGCCCGGATGCCAAGGTTGTTGCCTCCGGCAAATCCACGGTTTTGTTCGCTTCTAATAAATTTTATTTCGGGATAGTGCTCTTTCAGAAAGCCTTCGGGATTCACTTCCGAAGCATTGTCCACTACGATTGTTTCTACGTTTGCATAGCTATTGTTGCGAATGCTGTTCAAAAGCTCGCACGTCACTTCGAGTGCATTATAATTGACCGTAATGATGGAAACAAGTGGCTGCATATTGCCGGCAGTTTTTCTGGGGAAATTTAAACGTTTTCGCTTTGAATCATGGCAGGCAAAGTCCGCATGATGATTTTCAAATCGAACCAAAAGGAGTGGCGGCGGGCATAGGCCACGTCGAGATTGATACGCTCATCCGATGACATGTTTTTCTTGCCGCGTTTGGTCACTTGCCACAGACCTGTAAGGCCTGCTGGTGCCAAAAAGCGCCCTGCCCAGGCATCTTTGGTGAGCAACTCCGCCTCATATACCGGCAGCGGCCGGTTGCCCACGATAGACATATCGCCTTTCAGTACATTCACTAATTGTGGCAATTCGTCGAGACTGGTTTTTCGAATCAGCCTACCGATGTAAGTCACCCTGGGGTCGTTGTTGAATTTCAAGAACAAGCCACCCTCGGAGTTTCCGCTGACATATTGATTGAGGTGTTGCAAGTCGTTCAGCCGTTTATCGGCGTCTTTGTACATGGAGCGAAACTTGAGAAAATCGAATAGCTGATACCCAGTTCCCACTCTTTTTGAACAGTAAACTACCGGGCCTCTTGATTCTAATTTTATCAAAATGGCAATCAACAAGAGAAGCGGACTCAGGGCCAGAAGAGCCAAGGATGATAGGGCAATGTCGAGCACCCTTTTGAATAATGATAGCTGTAGCCCCAGGGTTTCCTGTGGTTCCAATTCGCAGGTCAGCACTTCTTTTTTGAAATCGGCGAGGAACTCCACCCTGTCTTTCAAGACCCTCCAATGCACAGGCACGTCGTAATAGTCGTCGAAGCCGAGTTGCAGTGCCGTAAGTTTATGGTTAAGACCATCCCTGTTCATGGAGATGCAAGGTATGTACCGCAAGATGGGATGACTTTGCAGGTTGTGCAGCAACAAGAATTTTTCCTCTTCGAGAAATTTAAATTCGCAGATGATGGCCTTCGGAAAAGCATTGTCACCTGATGCAACTTTTTCCTCAAGCCAACGAAAGGCTTGGAAAGAGTTTTCAAACTCCCTAATACGGAAAGCATTTTCAATACCGGTAAAATTGATGAGGCATTCGCCGAAAGAACCGTCGAATCCGAGTACGAAAATCTCATTCAGAGGCATACTTTTAGTGTTGGACATAGTGCTTGAATTCATAGTGTTAACCTTTGGTTACCCGAAATTGAAAGTAACTAAAGCAAGACCATATTGTTTTTGTGAGTTGTTCGATAACGGTGAGGCCGATAAAAAAATCCGGTTGGGTTAGTTCAGCACAAACTCTTCACGAGCGGCAAGTACCTGGCTGATTTTATCCTTGAGCTTAATGGGATTAAAGGGCTTTGTCAGGTAATGTTTCACTCCAAAAGCCTGAGCCATTTCTATATCCTCTTTCCCATCGTTGCCGGAGACTACAATTACCGGAATATCTCTAAAGTATCCACTCTGACGGATGTTCTTGAGAAAGTCACCGCCACTGAGACGCGGCATACTCATGTCGAGCAGGATGAGGTCGGGAATGTTTCCCTTCACCATCCAAGCCATGCCTTCGAGACCATCTTTTTTGGTGACCACTTCGTACCTTTTGCGGAGCATTGCACCCAATAAAAGGCGGATGCTGTGTTGGTCCTCGATAATGAGGATGTTCTTTTTCAGATTGCTCATAGTTTTTGTTTTTAATCGAATGCCATTCGGCTTTCACCAAATTTTGAAAGCAAAAGGGCACTTCTTTTTGCATACGAATATTACAGGGTGTGGCACATGCCGGTAGCTGTGACCGGGCTTAATTGTATGAGAAAGGAGAAAATGGAAGAAACGGGAAAACCCGGCCAGAAACTAAAGAAGAAATACGGGGAGTAATTTCAGCTCTTAAGTCAAGAATTCGTTTGAACAGGGCCAAAGGTATGGGGATAAATAATGAAATAAAAATTTTGCATCCACGGTTAATTGTCACAAATCATTATCATGTCTGGGATAAAGAATAAAACAAACTTGCTGAATCAGTCCATAGTATTTACAACCTTTTCCCCACCTATTGACATTTGTTGGTAAGTCATCATTCTTTTCAAGTCACAATAATTCCATTTTCAGACTTTGGATTACCAAAATAGCAGAATCGCAATTACAATTATTCCAAATGCATTGTCTCGTGAATACTCCACTTCCCGGTACTGGAAGGAACGAGTTAATAACGGAATATTGATGTTACAGAATGGTTTCCCCGAGCGCGAGAATTTTTTCGAACTCGGTTTTTTTAAGAGGCATGACTGAGAGCCTGCCAATTCTGACTAATGCGATGTTTTGCAGTGCTGGGGTAGCCTTAACCGTTTTCAGATTTACAGGTTTGGACAATGGCTTCAACGGCCTAATGTCCACCACTGACCATTCGCCCGTGGTGGCAGCCGGGTCTGGATAATACTCACGGTCCACCTTTGCTATTCCTACCACCTCTTTGCCGTTCACACTATGATAAAAGAAAACCAAGTCACCCTTTTTCATGGCCCGCAGGTTATTGCGTGCAGCATAATTGCGAACACCATCCCACATTGTTTTGCCTTCTTTAAGCAAATCCTGAAAGCTGTATTCTCCGGGTTCCGATTTTACCAGCCAATAATTCATGTTGTTTTTATTGAAAATTTTGAAATCGCCAAGCCAGCGGCCCGGCGGTCTAGCACTTCATACTAATCTATGCAGATTCTTCCCTCAGCGGAATTCAAACTTGTATCGCAGGGTGGGGAAAATGGGCAGCAAGCTGACTTGAGCGACCTCCCGCTTAATTTCCCCATCGCGTTGAAATTTGTCGCGAAGGGTGATGTACAAAGGGTTCTTGCGGTTGTAAACATTATAAAATCCGAAAACTATGGTGTGTGCCCCAATTTTTCCGAAGAAATAACGGTTAAAACTAAAATCCAATTTGTGATAGGCTGGGAGTCGCTCGCCGTTGAGCTTGTCAATGACTCTGGGCAAAGGCAGTATGTCGGTGGGCGGGCTGCCGGGAGGTTGCACAAGCTCGTATTCCTGCGACGGGAAAGTAAACGCCGAACCGGAGGCATATTTGAAGCCCAAAGCGAATTCCCAATTTTTATTGAGTTTGTACAATAGCTGCAAATCAAAGCTGTGCCGGTGGTCCAGCCGAAAGGGGAAAGCCTCACCTTTGTTGATTTCCTTGCCGAACTTCCTTTCAGTGTTAGCCAAGGTGTACCCTAACCAACCGAGGAGTTTGCCTGTTTGCTTTTTAAACAATAGCTCCACGCCGTATGCCTCTCCTTCGCCAGTGGACACGACATCCTGCCAATTCGTGGAGTTCACCTCATCCAAAACGGAGCCTGTGAAAATCAACAGATTTTTCATGGATTTGTAATACCCCTCCAAATCTACCTCCACCCCTGGCACTATATGACGAGTAAGTCCGGTGGAAAACTGCCAGGACTGCTGAGGCGGTATTTTCCTCGTTGCGCTCACCCACAGGTCTTTTGGCAGCCCTATGCTGGTGGGACTCAACAAATGCAGAAACTGGGTCATCCGCGCCGCTGAGGCATGGAAAGATAGTTTTCGGTTCGAAAAAAAATTGAGTAAAAGGCGTGGTTGAGGCGAGAAATATAAAGCTCCGCCTACAAATAGGGCGGAAGCCCTAAATCCAATATTGGCATCAAGATAGGGGGTGAGCCGTAACTCATCCTGAACATAGGCGACGAATTCATAAGATTCAAGCGGCACCTTGTTCCACTCCCCGAGGGTATCCAAGCTAATGGAGTCAATGTAGGTGGCCTGGTCGAAAGAAATGATGCCCGGCTGAAACTGGTGCTTGATAACGGATGCCCCAAATCGCATGCGATGTTGCGCAATGGCGCTCAAGTCAAAATCCGTTTTTAAAGCAAAATCTTCTACATTGGAGTTGTATTTCAGTAAGAGCACATTTCGTGACAACAGCTCTTTGCTCCGCACGCTTTTCAGGTCAACCAGGTCTTTCGATTCGTAAAAATACTTGCTATACGTGAAGGTGGTATTGCCAAAAACTTTCGCATTGTACGTGTGGTTCCAACGCAAGGCCGTCACTCTATTTCCCCAATTGACGACCTCGTTGTCTTTTAAAAAAACAGCAGTGTCTTGAAAAAGACGAGTCTGCTCGTACACATCCTTGAAATCGTCGAGCCCCTGATAGTAGCTAAAATAAATCCGGTTTTTTGCATTGAGCAAATAGTTGCTCTTAAGGTTTAGGTCATTGAAAAAATAGCTGATGTAGCCATCAACGCCATCCTTATTCCGAAGCCGGGTGGTGATCGGGACACTGTAAAAATCAAACAAGGCCCGCCGCCCCGACACAAAAAATGACCCCCGGCCTTTTGCAATAGGCCCTTCGAGAGTTAATTTCCCGGAACTTAGCCCAATGTCCATTTCCCCTTCAAGATATTTTGAATTGCCCTCCTTCGTCTGAATGTCCCACACTGAAGAGATACGCCCACCGTACTGGGCAGGGAAGCTCCCTTTAATCAATTTTGCGCTTCTGATGGCACTGGAGTTAAAAATGGAAAACACGCCCACCCCATGTGTGGCATTATAAACGGGAACACCGTCCAGCAAAAACAGGT
>SCUG01000011.1 GCA_004297645.1 Saprospiraceae bacterium
GGCTCAAATAATGGTGAAATAACTGCAACAGCAGGAGGCGGCACACCACCGTACCAATACAATTTGAATGGCGGCGCTTTTCAAAGCAGCAATATTTTTGGAAATCTCCCGGCGGGCACATACACAGTGACCATAATGGACAGTGGTGGATTTACGGCGGCGGGGAATACCGTAACGCTGCCGGACCCAGCGGCGGTGAGCGGAAACGCTTCAGTGGATGGCTACACCGTCATGGTGAGTGCCAGCGGGGGCACCGGCGCTTTAGAGTATAGCCTCGACGGGGGCACTTTTCAAACGGGCAGCATTTTCTTTCCCGCCGCCAATGGTATGCACTCGATAATTGTCCGGGATGCCAATGGCTGTGAGATTTCAATATCTGCCACGGTATCTGTTCCGGCGTTAAGTGTCAATGCAGCCCTTACACAGGAAAATCTTTGTTTTGGCGATGCCAATGGAGAAATAACCGCCACGGGCGGTGGCGGCGTACCTTCCTACACATACAGCCTCAATGGAGGGCCTTTTCAGGCCGGCGCTATTTTTTCAAATTTGCCGGCAGGAACCTACACCCTGATTGTTAAAGATAGCGGTGGCTTTACATCGGCCTCTTCGCCCGTCACCGTAACGGAGCCTGAGCAGTTGACGGCCGTCTCTTCACTGGATGGGGCAGAAATTATCATTGCCGCCAGCGGAGGCGTACCTTTTTATATGTACGACATCGAAGGAGGGCCATTCCAAGCCTCAAATGTTTTCACCATAGGTGCCAACGGTACTTATGAAATCAGGGTAAAGGATGCCAACGGATGCGAGGTAGTGATTCAACAGGTCGTCGCGGTGCCGGCACCTGAAATTTCGGAAGTGCACATTTTGCCAGTGACTTGCCACAACGGCACCGATGGCGGCCTCGCCATTATTGGAAATTGCGGCGTGGAGCCATGTCTCTATTCCATTGACGGCGTGAATTTTCAGAGTGCCAACACGTTCAACAGCCTGCCTGCCGGGCCATATATTCTGACGATGATGGATGGCTTCGGTAGTGTTGGTGCCCCAACGTTTCTCACCATCCCGAACCCGCCGGAACTTATCATTTCTACCAGCGCCTTCGGGCTGACCATCACGGTAAGTGCATCAGGTGGCACAGGGACGCTTCAGTACAACTTAGGCGGAGGAGTATTTCAACCGGGCAACATTTTTAACGTGCCTTTTAACGGCACTTATGATATTACAGTGCTGGATGGAAATGGCTGCACCACAGAAGCACAAGTGGTGGTGAACGCGCCCGATACCATATTTTTCAGCTTTACCAACGTTAGTTGTGTGGGAGCCACTGATGGGCAAATCGTCATCGAGGGGGTGAACGGCGGCTACCCGCCTTACTTGTTTAGTGTGAACAATGGCCCATTTACCTCCAACCTGATTTACTCGAACCTAAGCACCGGCAAATACATTTTCGTGTTACAGGATTCCACAGGCTATCAGTTCGAAGCCCACCCGATTTTCATCGAAAACCCCAACCCCATTGAGGCGCAGGCCGTTGTGGATGAAAATACGCTAACCATAAACGCCACCGGAGGCACGGGGCAATTGATGTATTCGATTGACGGCGGTGCTACATTTCAGCCGGGCCATATTTTCACCGGGTTGCCGAACGGAACCTACGACCTTGTGGTGATGGATGAAAATGGCTGCACCTGGACTGATACGGTCACCATTCTGTTCGACTCTGTGATGGATACAACGGGCGGGCTGGTTTTTTTGCTTTCGCCTAATCCATCTGCCGGGATGTTCAGGCTTAAGCTGGATTTGCCGGTACCGGCAGAACTCCAACTGGCGGTGTACGATGTGGCAGGCAAGCTCGTGTTTCGCTCAAGTACCGAAGCTGGAAGGAGGTTCGAGCAGTGGCTCGACCTTTCATTTTTAGCCAATGGCATCTACCAAATCAGGGTAATGACTGGTGAGAAATGGGGTGTGAAGCGTGTTGTGATTGCGCGATAACGGGGTCCCTGCCCTTTCGCTTTGCGAGGCAAGGATACAGGCCTCGCAAAGCTTTCAACTTACCGGCCACTGACGACGTCGCGGGCGGTCATTACTTTTGAATTCCAATAAGAGGAGGAGGCGAGGTCGTCAATGACTACGCCGCGGTTGGATGTACTGTGGATGAGGGTGATATCGCTACCGTTTTTTTCCAAAACAATAGCGACGTGAAATACTTGCCCGCCTTTGCTTCTGCGGAAGAAAATCAGGTCACCAGGGCGGGCATCGGCAACTTTGATGGGCCGTCCGTCTTTTTCCTGCGCCCCGGAGTATCCCGAAAGGCTGATGTCGTTTTCCTTCATCACAAAATAAACGAAGCCAGAACAGTCGAATCCACCCGGTGTTTTCCCGGCATAACGGTATTTTGTACCGATGTGCTTTTGCGCCAGACCTGCTATTTCTTCGCGCAGCAACGCCTCATGGTTTTCCTCTATGTGGGGTTTGCTCGCCCGGCGGGAGGTGGGATAGTCAGAAGCGGGGCCGAAGACATTGCAGGAACTCAGACCCAAATGAAGGATGCACAATAAAATAAATGGAAGGAGACGGCTCATCATGGGTGGTGATGTTTGAGTTTTATGTTTGAACAAAGATATAAATGATACACGAAATGGCTCTGTTTCAAATAGATTTTGCTTAAAAATGCCCGGCAGCGATGCTGGCATTATGCTATCAGAGGCCAGTTTATTCTGATTTATCCAGTGCAATGCAGAAGCCGTCCCGGTCAGGCAGAAATTGCAGCGCATGCCGGTAAGCCCTTTGCGCGGGTAGCGACAGGATTGTGGTGAACACATCTCCGGTCTCGGAGACCCGGTAAATGAGCTTCCCCGAATAATCGATGACCGAAGTATCCCCTGCGTAAATATGACCATTCCCATCTTTGCCCACGCGGTTCACTCCTACCGTATAAGTCTGGTTTTCGATGGCTCTCGCCATCAATAGTTGCCGCCAGTGGTGACTGCGTTTGTCCGGCCAGTTGGCCATGTAGATGAGCAAGTCGTAGCCTTCAGCGTTGCGGCTCCAAACAGGGAAGCGCAGGTCGTAACAAATGAGCGGGCAAATTTTCCAGCCCAGCCATTCCACGACCAGTTTCTTTTCCCCCGCAATATAAATTCCATGCTCGCCAGCGAGGGTGAAGAGGTGACGTTTGTCGTAGGTCGCAAAGGTGCCGCCGGGCTGCATCCACACCAACCGATTGTAATAGCTACCCTCTTCCCCGGCGATGAAACTGCCGGTTACCACGGCGTTCAACCGGGTGGCCTGCTGCTCTATCCATTGCATCGTTGGGCCATCCATTCCTTCGGCCAACGCAGCCGCGTTCATGCTGAAGCCGGTGGTGAACATCTCCGGTAAAACTATGACATCTGTTTGGCCTGTAAGGCATTCCAGTTTTTGGGAAAACATAGCGAGGTTGGCACGGGGGTTTTCCCATTGCAGGTTGGATTGAAGGGTGGTGATGCGCAGATTTTCTTTCATGGCAAGTTGATGAAAAATGAAACGGGGCATAAAGATGTAAAATCTTTATGCCCCGTAGAAGGTTTAGGAATAAACCCCAGTCCTTAAGACTTTTCTTCGGTAGCAGCATCAGTCCCTTCGCCTCCGGCTTCAGCTCCTTTTTCAGCTCCCCCCTCTTCTTCAAGGTCTGCATCTATCAAGACTCTTGGTATAGCTACAGAAGCAATGGGATTTGCTGAAGGGTTCAATACTTCCAAGCCTTCGACCTGGATAATATCTTTTACCCTGAGGGCTTGTCCAAGTTTCAGGGTTGAAATATCGGCAACTACCTCGTCCACTAAATACTCAGGTGCCACTTTTACTTTGACTGTTCGTATGGCCTGGAAAAATTTCCCACCATTAACAACGCCAGGAGAAACACCTTGGAAACGAAGCGGTAGTTCAATCTTCACCGGCCTGCCATTTGTGAGTTGAAGAAAATCAATGTGAATCACCGTGTCTTTAACGGGGTGAAATTGCACGTCTTTTACAATGCATTTATAGGTTTTGTCCGCTATCACTAATTCGACGGTTTTGAATTCGCCAGTAAAAACCAAGCGCTTCACTTCTTCAAAAGTGGTGGTAAAGTGGATGTTGCCACCTTCCTTAGTGCCATACAGCACGCAGGGGATGCGGGCTGCTTTAAAAACCGCTTTGGTGGCTTTCTTGCCAACTTCAGTTCTGAGCGTTCCATTGAGAGTTACCGTGACCATGATGTATATTCGTAATTTCTTAAACAAGCTCCGAATTATTCCAGAAAATTTCCGGTACTTGTGGTAAATGATTAATAATGACTTGAAAAAGGCGGGCAAAGATAGCGTTTATTTAAAGAATCGAAGTCGGTAATGCTTCTTTTTTTTCCCTTCTTTTAGGACACCAAAACCGGATCACCCAATAATTTGAGAATTCTTCCCTCGTTTGCTTGCAATTTTTTTAAAAATACCCTTAAGTTTGCGCCCCCTCTGAAAATTGTGGGCATAAATAATAGCTTGAAGTTATAAAACGACCAATACGATGAAAAGAACTTATCAACCATCCAGAAGAAAAAGAGCCAACAAACACGGATTTCGTGAGCGGATGAGCACAAAAAATGGACGCAAAGTATTGTCCCGGCGCCGGGCTAAAGGTCGTTGGAGCCTGTCAGTGTCCGATGAGAAACGCCTGAAGTAAGAACCAGTGCTTAAGAGGCCTTTACAGACGTCTTAGACTTTATTATAAATTTAAAGCCCGGAGCTATTCAGCAATAGCTCCGGGCTTTCTGGTTTCCATGTCTATGAAAAGATCGCAACCAGCAAGGCTGTCCATTGACATTGACGGCGTCGCAATTCCACTGAAAGTATATCGGGAAATGCGTAGCGGTAGCCGTTTTTATTTGGGCCGGAATGGCGGTATTTTGCGGCTGCCAGCTCTCATGTCACCGCATCAGCAAAATCAGGAAACATGCCGTTTCTACGAATGGGTGCGGCAGAAGGTCAGGGCCAAACAAACCATGCAGCAGCATTTTTCGGAGAAAAAGTACAACTCCGGAGATGGGTTAAGAATCGGGGGGCGGGATTATACGCTGCACATTGAGTACACAAAAAATAAGACCCATTTCGCACAATTAAGAAGCGGGGTCATTTACCTCAGGCTTTCCTCTGTTATAACAGAAACCGAAAGGCGCAAGGCTGTGAAGCACCTGCTCAGCAGAATAGTTGCACAGGATTTCCTCCAAGCCATTATCGAACGCGTACAGTACCTCAACAAGCGTTATTTCAATAGAAAGATTAACAACATCAGTCTGAAGTACAACCTCTCGAATTGGGGAAGTTGTTCCAGCAAAGGCAACATCAACCTCTCGACCTGCCTGCTTTTCGCACCGGATGATGTGGTGGATTATGTGATCATCCATGAACTGGCTCACCTCGTGGAGATGAACCATTCGCCCCAGTTTTGGCGGATAGTTGAAAATGCTATCCCCACCTACAAAGCAAAAAAAGCATGGCTCAAAAATAACTGGGGCAATTGCAGCTTTTAAGTGACTCGTTCTAAAATGTTTTTGGTAGCCGGACTATAACAGACGTCGCACATCAATACTACCCTTATCATGACAACCACCCCAATTTTGGTATTGGGTGCATCGCTGTTTCCCTTATGTGCAAGTATAACCCAATGACAGTGGTAAAGTGAGTTCTTACCTTATAGTATCAGCTTTATATTGTTGTTTGATGCCCATGATTTTGTCAATATACTCACCGAATAAGTTCACTCCCTCTGCATCTGGGCTGGCAGTGGCTTATGTGCTGATTTTTGCCACCTTCCTTAATTTCTTTCTATGCCTTTAGCTTGAAACTTGTCAGTCCATATAACGTAAGCATTAACATCTATTTGCAGTCGCTCATTGTGCTACGGTAATAGCTTTATTATTCGGCAAGGTGGGCTTACGTTCGTTAAAGTCGCTTTAAGAGGTGTGTTTTACTGAGCAAACGATGAGAAGGAGAATTTGATAGAATACAAAAGTGTAAACTATTACCACTCTTCGGATATTGAAGAGGCCTTTTGCAAACCTGGTTTTGCGATTGCCTATATACCGGAGTGCGGTGGTGCTGTAGATTCATTATTTAATTAATTTCATGCTTAAAATGTTTAAAAATAACGGCTTAAAAACACCTTTCCGCTCCCTTCCGGATAGGTACCGTTTCGTAGATAGATGTACACATGGCCATACTTTTGAGAAAAATGCCGTTACCTTTAACCTGAATCAAAATTAAACAAGCGGCTATGAGGCAGAGAAAAAATTTACATTGCCAAGTCATTTTTAATCTAATCTCAGCTTACGAAAACATGGTGCAAAAAGGTAGAGTTTGCTTTTCTGATGAACAACCCTACCACGACCTGATTGATTACTATGAGGGGGAGTGTCTATTGTGCCGGGCGTTGGAAATAGTAGACCACGCCATCACTGAATTTGGCTTTTCGGCCGTGTTTTACATTCGAAAGGCGGAACTTCAATTGCAAAACAAGCAGGCCGAGCAGGCCTTGGCTACGCTTGATCAAGCTGAAGCCCGCTCGCCCGGCAGTCTGAACATCTCCCTTCTGAGAGCAGAAGGGTTTGCTTCGCTTGATATGTGCGAAGATGCCATTGCCCTCCTTGACGACCGAAAAACGCAAGCAGACAGCCGGGAACTCAGCCAAATCTATGTTTGCGAAGCACTCATCTACGAGCAGCAAAAAGAGTATGAGCACATGTTTTATGTGCTCAAGGCCGCACTGGAAGCAGACCCCTCCAACAAGGAAGCCCTTTCCAGCATTTGGTACTGCGTGGAGTATGCCCGGAAGTACGAAGAAAGCGTTGCGCTGCACGAGAAAATCATTGACGAGCAACCATTCAACGCGTTGGCATGGTACAACCTCGGTGCTGCTCATCATTATTTGTGCAACCACCTCGAAGCCATCGAAGCTTATGAGTATGCTTTTCTGACGAATGAAGATTTTGAATTTGCGTATCGCGATTGCGCCGAAGTATGCCTTTACGTCCAGAACTACCAAAAGGCGCTACAATGTTATCAGGAAGTGATGGAGCGTTTTGAGCCGGATGCCGATTTATTCCTGCATATTGGCAAGTGCTACCTCCACCTCGGCAATCATCTCGTCGCCAAAACTTTTTTCGAAAAGGCCACGCATTTCGACCCCTACTGCGACGAGGCCTTCTTCGGTATGGGTGAATGCTACGCTGGACTGAAGGAATGGCGGAATGCAGTGGATGCCTACCGCCGTGCTGTGCTGATTGAAGACCGGAACGAAGATTATTTTGCAGGCCTTGGCGAGGCTCATTTCCATCTTCACAACTTCAATAAAGCAGAGACCTTCTTTCGTGAAGCCGCCGATACTGCCCCTGAAGAGGCCCGGCATTGGACCCGGCTGGCTCACTTCCTGGTGGATAGGTGCCGCCCCGAAGATGCGTTGAAGGTTTTAGACGAGGCGGAAGATTACGCCTACGGCCCTGAATTGCTTTACTGCCGCAGTGCCTGTCTTTTTGTGATGGAAAAGAAGAAGGAAGCCTTACTGGCCCTCGAAGATGCACTCTTTGAAGACTTCGACGCCCATGATTCGCTCTTCAATTTACTGCCAGTACTTGAGCAAGACCGGGATGTGCAAGCTGTAATTGCCACCCTCAAACCGGATATTCATAGCAGCTATGATTAACACGCGTTGAAAAGGTGCGAACACAGCCTATAGAAGCAGAATTTAACTTTATCTAACCTACTGATTATTATATCAACTTCTAACTGAGAACATTTCAGGTATCTTTCTAACCCAAACAAGTAAAAGAACGGCGGACAAATGCTGCCGTTCTTTTACT
>SCUG01000119.1 GCA_004297645.1 Saprospiraceae bacterium
TCTCCTGGCAAAGCCAGCTTGTTCAAAAACCGGGGCGACGGCAGCTTTGAATTGGCCCCCGCCAAATGGCTGAATGCCATCCGGCAATTAGCAGCGATGGACGCCGAATTTGCCGATTTCGACAACGACGGTTTCCCCGACCTTTTCATCGTGGGAAAACCAACGGGCAAAGGCGGCAAGGGTGTAATGTTGTTCCACAACGATGGCGCGGGCGGCTTCGCCGACGTATCCAATTTGCTCCCAACGGGCCTCACCTCCGGTCATCAAATCGGAACCACCGATTACGATAAGGATGGCGATTTGGACGTCTTTATCGCCAGCTTAAATGGGGAACTTCATTTGCTGCAAAACGAGGGCGGCAACATCAACCACTATCTGAAACTCCAGTTGACCGGCCTTCGTGACGGCAGCAGCAAGAACAATCATTTCGGTATCGGCGCCAAAGTGGAAATGCGCGCCGGCGATCTTTACCAGATGAAAACCGTCACCGATCCTAACATCCACTTCGGGCTTGGCGCTCACCTCAAAGCCGACGTGGTGCGCATTCTTTGGACCAACGGCACGCCGCAAAACATGTTCTTCCCCGGCAGCGACCAGGACCTCATAGAGTCACAGGTTTTGAAAGGCTCGTGTGCTTTCCTCTACGTCTGGGACGGCGGGAAATACACGTTCTCCAAAGACATGATGTGGCGCAGCGCTCTCGGCATGCCACTCGGCATCATGGGCGCCAACTCGGCTTACGCTCCGGCAGACCCATCGAAGGAATATCTCAAAATTCCCGGCGAACAGATGAAGTTGCATAGCGGCAAATACACCGTTCAGGTTACGGAGGAACTTTGGGAAGCAGCCTATTTCGACAAACTGGAACTCGTGGCCATTGACCACCCGCAGACGGAGCAGGTTTTCGTGGATGAGCGTTTTACCCTGCCTCCTTATTCCGATGCCTTTGATTTATTCGCTGTGCGAAAAAAATGGCCGCCGGTGGCAGCCTTCGATGGGGCAGGTACCGATTTGCTGCCACAGATTTTGGAAAAAGACGACAGGTACATCGCCAACTTTCAGATGGCCAGATACCAGGGCATCACCGAAATGCACGACCTCGTGCTCGACCCCGGCACGGCGCTGCCCGCCGGCAATTTGCTGCTGTATTTGAATGGCTGGATTTTCCCTTCCGACGCCAGCATCAACGTGGCACTGGGGCAATCTTCCAAACTCCAGGTGCTGCCGCCCCAACTTCAGGTACTCAATAAAAAAGGCGAATGGCAGACGGTCATCCCGAACATGGGCTTCCCCATGGGCAAGGACAAAACGATGGTGGTGGACCTGAGCGGCAAGTTTTTATCAAAAGACCGGCGGGTGAAAATCCGCACCAACATGGAAATTTATTGGGACGAGATTTTCTTTGCACCAAAAGCCAAACCCGGCAAAACGGTGGCCACCCGCCTCAACCCCGCAAGCGCTGACCTGCACTACCGCGGCTTTTCAGAACTCTACCGCAAAGGCGGACGCTATGGCCCCCATTGGTTCGATTACGGCAAGGTTTCCAAAGGGCAAAAATGGCGCGACCTCATCGGCAACTACACCCGCTTCGGCGAGGTGGCGCCCTTGCTGACGGCGGTGGACGACCAATTAGTAATCATGAATTCCGGCGACGAAATGACGGTGACGTTCGATGCTGCGAAACTGCCACCGTTGCCTGCCGGTTGGAAACGGGATTTTCTCATCTACAGCGAAGGCTGGATAAAGGATGGCGACATCAACACCGCCCACGGCAAGACGGCCGGGCCGCTGCCTTTTCACGCCATGAGCCAATATCCATACACGAAAAACGAGGCTTTCCCCTCGGATGCGGCTCACCGGGAATACCTGAAAAAATACAACACCCGGAAGGTGGGCACGGAGCAATTCAGGCGCGAAATCTTGGATTTTGAATAATGGTAACGCGGTCTATGGATAAAGAAAAGCCCGGCAGGGGAGGCCCTGGCGGGCTTTTCTTTCTTAAAAAAACACTACGCTAATAAATGACTGCATGTGTGATGGAATTGACCACGCCCACTATGATGGCTAGCGCCAAAGCCCACCAAAAATTCGTGATTTTTAAGCCCTTCAGGAAATAGTCGGTGACCATCAAAATAATGGCATCTACGACAAAACTGAAAAGGCCCAGTGTAATCCAACGGATGGGCGTGGATATCCAGTCCAGAAACGAACCAAGTGTGGCGTTCAAAACTGAGAGCACCAGCCCGATAATGACAGCGCGTGAAAAGTCAGTGACTTCCACGCCGCGCAGGAATTGCGCTCCAAGCCAAACGGCAACTGCATTGATGATGATGGTCAGAAGAAAATCCATGTTGTGTTGGTTTATGAATAGTTTTGAAATGCTTTTTCAGTGCTTCACTGGTTCTTCACCTCTTTTATCGCCTCTTCCAAGCTTTGGACTTTGCGTTTAAGCTGCTCGTTTTCGAGATATAATGCTTTGACTTTTTTGGTCTTAAAATCCAGTTCTTCTCTGAGTTGTCTGTTTTCAGCCTCCAAGGATTCCAGGTTATTGGAAGGAGACTGGCTGACGGTTTTCCTGCCACCTGCCGATGCCGGGTTGCTACCATTTTTCTGCTCGATGCCGAGAAAATTCTCGATGTTTTGGAGCCCATCCTGCCCGTTATAATAAGAAGCTCCAAGATAGGCAAGCGGAATCACGAAAAGCATGACGATGAAGAAACGGGTAAAGCCGGTGATTCTTACTGGTCTTTTTGACATGGTATGCTGCAAATTGATTGAATTAGGAATCAAATATAGTTCGCTGGAGAAAGCAGATGTAGTGTTCTTCTACATAGCAAGGCAAAATACAGATAAAATGAATCCTTGCCAATTCGAAAAGCTATTTTGATAATTTTGCCTTTTCAAAGTTCAACACAATCGTTTTCTAAGGATGAAAAACAAAGCATTACTTCTGGTATTTATCGCCTTGCTCGCTGTTTACGGCCTCTCGAAGATTTTTTCTGGTAAGGGCGGGCGCAGCTTCAACCCCGATATCATCACAGTGGATAGCACGAAGGTTGATGCTGTCACTTTGCATCCAAAGGCAGACAGCCTGGCGGAGGTAAAACTGAAAAAAAACCAAAATAGATGGACAGTGTCGAACGCCGGGAATACTTACCAGGCGTCGGAGGAAGCCTTGCAGCAACTCTTCGCCACCCTCGAAAAAGTGACTACCTCTCACATCGCCGCCAAAAGCAAGGATAAATGGTCCGCATTCGAGTTGGAAGCTGCACAGGCCTCGCATGTGGAAGTTTTTTCTGGCAATAAAAAACTGGCAGATTTTTATGTGGGCAAATTTACCGTCAACCAGCAAGGCCGCCAGATAACTTCGTATTTCCGCCTGGCAGGCGATGATGCGGTGTACGCTGTGGAAGGCATGGCCGGTATGATGCTGGGCCAGGGCATAGATGCTTACCGCGACAAACACGCGCTGAATTTTGATTTGCACAAAGTTGGCGAATTGAAGTACGAGGGCGACGCAGCCTTCAAAGTTACCAAATCAGGCGGCGCATGGCTCGTTAATGACGCCGGGCCTGTGGATTCTGCCAAGGTGCGGGATTTTCTCATGAATCTCAGTCAGATTTCAGGCGATGAATTTGCACACAATTTCGACCCGGTGCTCGAAAATGGCAGGTTGCTCAAAACGCTGACAGTGAGCGGCGCATCGCTTCAGGCGCCCATCGTGGTTAAATGCTGGCGTGATACAACACGTGCCAAGCCATTCGTTATTCAATCGAGTCAGTATCCTCTGTCCTTTTTTACCAGCGATTCCACTCGTTTGTTCAAAAGGATTTTTAAACCAATTTCAGAATGGTAAGGCCAGCCAAATTCCTCCTCCCGCTGTTGCTAATAATCTTAAGCAGTCAACTCCTGTTTGGGCAGTTTGGCGTCAAAGCATCGTATTTATCAATGAATGCGAGGGCCTGGGGGGATTATTACAAGGGTGAACTTGGGGAAAATCCCTATCCGCAGGCAGGTTGGAATTTCGGCATTGATTATTGGTTCCGTTTGAAACACATCAGGGTTGAATTCCTCCCTGAAGCAAGTTACGGAAAGCACGAATACCTATTCGACCAGGGTTGGGTGAGGAGTAATTTTTACAGCCTCACTTTAAACGTCAACCTGTATCCTTTTGACTTAGCCGGCGACTGTGATTGTCCCACTTGGTCGAAAGACGGCGATTTTTTTTCAAAAGGATTTTTTATACAGGTCTCACCAGGTCTGTCGTGGCTGACGAACAAATTCACGAAGAAGCCGGTCAGCATAGATAACGATGAGGGTTTTGCCTTTTTTATTGGTGCAGGTGTGGGGCTTGACATCGGCCTTTCCGATGTTTTCACTATTACACCATTGGCCAGAATCAGCTATGCCCCGGCTGTCGAATGGTGGGATCCCACCGGCGGCATTCGAAGTTCAATTGTTCTGACAGGAGTGGGAGTAAGGTTTGGATTCACCTTGGACAAGTAGTGCAAGTCTCCTATTCTACCGAGGTGAGGGACCAATATTTCAGAAAGAATCTGTTGCATGCTAACAGGGTATTTAAAGACGAAAACAGAGGAATACATTTTTTTGACGCAAAGAGGTTTGCGAACCAAATTATCTTACATTTGCGCCGCTGTAACTGATTTTCGTAATCACTAACGGCTGAAAATTCAAATGTAGCGGGTATTTCAGGTTGGGTTCGGCCAGCTTTTTTTAAAAAGAAATACCCTAAGGTGTTACAGCAGGCATGTTGAATTTTCGCACAATTTATTTGAAAGAATGGCTGTCTATTTAACCAGCGACAAGAAAGAAGAAATTTTTAAAGAGTTCGGGGGAGACACAAAAAACACCGGCTCTACCGAAGCTCAAGTTGCTCTGTTTACTTTTCGCATTAAGAAATTATCAGAGCACCTCTACATTTACAAGAAAGACCACGTCACCCGCCGCAGCTTGCTGACTATGGTCGGTAAGAGAAAACGGCTTCTCGAATACCTTCAAAGAAAAGATATTACCAAATACAGGGAATTGATTAGTAAACTGGGTATTCGTGGTTAATTCACGAAGAGAAAAAGTGTTCCGTACCACGGAACACTTTTTCGCGTTTACCGATTTTTCCAAATCGGCAGGTTAGACAAAACACTCGTCCTTCCAACTTCCCTTTTTTATTAAAGGTTCGCTTGAGCTTGCTCGATAAAGGATCGAAAGATGAAAGGTGATTTGAGTGAGGCAGCTAAGCAAGCCGCGACATGCCGTAACAAGGTTATACAGAGTCCTAAATCATAAACCCAGGTTCTAAAAAGTTTAGAACCGCCAATTTCAATTCAAATAATGGGTAAGCAAATTCCTACTACCGTTTCTTTCAATCTACCCGATGGAAGAGGGGTAACTATTGAAACCGGCAAACTCGCTACGCAAGCCGACGGCTCCGTGGTAGTTCGCGTCGGTAAAACGATGCTCTTTGCATCTGTGGTGGCCGCCAAAACAGTACGAGAAGGCCAGAATTTTTTCCCACTCTCGGTGGATTATCAGGAAAAGTTCGCCAGTTCAGGCCGCATCCCCGGCAATTTCTTCCGCCGGGAAACCAAACTTTCGGATTATGAAATTCTGATTTCAAGATTAGTGGACAGGGCCATTCGCCCGTTGTTCCCCGATGGATTTATGGAAGATACCCAGGTTATCATCAACCTAATTTCCGGGGAGCTGGAAGAATTGCCGGATGCCTACGCCGCACTCGCTGCTTCTGCGGCCCTTACCCTTTCGGAAATTCCATGGGCCGGGCCTATTTCAGAAGTCAGAGTGGCCAAGATAGGAGGTGAGTACGTCATCAATCCCAGCCGGGCGGCTTCGGAAAACGCAGAAATAAATCTCATCGTGGCGGCCGATTCCAAAAATATCATGATGGTGGAAGGGGAAGGCAAAGAATGCAGTGAGAAGGATGTCATCGAAGCCATTCGCACTGCACACGAAGCTATCAAGGTACAATGCCAGGCCCAATTGGACCTCGTCAAAGCTGTGGGTGGGAAGGCAGGTGTGAAGCGTGAAATTCCAGCTATTCCCGAAGATGCGGAATTGGAAACACAAATAACCGCCCTTGCCAAAGACGGCCTTTACAAAGTGGCCAAAGGTGCTTTGTCCAAAAACGACCGCAAACATGGATTTGATGAAATAAAGGAAATGGTTGTAGAAAAACTCACCGCCGAAAAGGGCGAAGAGTTTATGAACGACCATGCAGAAATGGCTGACCGTTATTTCGATAAGCTGAAGAAAAAGGTCGTCCGCACCATGGTGCTCGACGAAGGCGTCCGCCTCGACGGCCGCACTCCGCTTGACATCCGCCCGATTTGGTGCGAAGTGGATTACCTGCCTTCACCGCACGGCTCCGCTATTTTTACCCGCGGAGAAACACAATCTCTTACTTCGGTTACTTTGGGTACCAAGCTGGATTCGCAGATGATAGACAATGCCATGTTGCAGTATTACGAGAAATTCATCCTCCACTATAACTTTCCGGCTTTTTCCGTAGGTGAAACCAAACCCCTGCGGGCACCCGGCCGCCGGGAGATTGGGCACGCCAATCTCGCCGGACGCTCCATCAAACAGGTGCTACCGGATGATTTCCCCTATACCGTGCGCGTAGTCTCCGACATTATGGAGAGCAATGGCTCCTCTTCTATG
>SCUG01000120.1 GCA_004297645.1 Saprospiraceae bacterium
CACCGCCGGAGGCGGCGCCGGGGCACACACTGTCAAGTGTTAGTGTAGTATCTAACCATCGAAATTCATTGCCCTCACTATTTGTACTAAGCCTATTTGGTTCTGGCTGCATCCCGATTATCCGGATGGCTAAACTTTAATAGCAAATGTCAAATGGACAAAACCTGGCGTTCAAAAGTATAGCATTGGATTGACTCGTCCTAAAATAGCTTTACACAAAAACAAGTAAAGCCGTGACAGAGCAAATCAAAAGAGTCAAGTCCCGCACTCATCACACCTCTTCCTCTATCACAAAGACACCCCCCGCTTCCACGGGATAAAATCATCCTGGCTCAGCACTTCGGCCTTCGTCAGCATTTCACCGCTCGCTACCCGTAGCATCAATTCCAAGAGTTCTTCGCCCTTCGATTCAACGGTATCGCCGCCAGAGATGATGGTGCCGGCGTCGAGGTCAATGAGGCCGCTCATGCGGCGGGCCAGCTCCGTATTGGTAGATAGCTTGATGGCAGGTGCCACGGGGTTGCCGGTGGGGGTGCCAAGGCCGGTAGTGAATGCTATGAGATTGGCACCACTTCCTGCCAGGGCGGTCGTGCTTTCCACGTCGTTGCCGGGGGTACACAGCAGGCTGAGACCTGGCCGGCTCACCGGTTCGGTGTAGTCGAGCACCTCTGCGACGGGAGCCGTGCCGCCTTTTTTGGCAGCTCCGGCTGATTTAATTGCATCGGTGATGAGGCCATCGCGGAGGTTGCCGGGCGAGGGGTTTTTAGAAAACCCAGACCCCACTTCCCCGGCCCGGCGGTTATAGGTGCGCATCAGCCGGGCGAATTTTTGCGCCATGGCTTCCTCCTCGCAGCGATTGATAAGTTCCTGCTCCACGCCGTGGAGTTCCGGGAACTCGGACAGAATGGCCTGGCCGCCAAGCGCAACGAGGAGGTCGCTGGCATGCCCCAGGGCCGGGTTGGCGGTGATGCCGGAAAAGCCGTCCGAGCCACCGCATTCCAGCCCCAGACACAGCTTGGCGATGGGCGCGGGACTGCGCTGGATTTCATTGGCTATCATGCACCCGGTGAAGGTGCGTTTTACGGCTTCGCCAATGAAGGCTTGCTCTGAGCGGCTCTGTTGCTGCTCCAAAAAAAAGACGGGTTTACCAGTGGCACCATCGAAATTAACGAGGGCCTCTTTCAAAAGCCTGACCTGGGCATGCTGGCAGCCAAGGCTTAGCACGGTGGCGCCGGCCACATTGGAGTTGGCAATGTAGCCCGCCAGCAGGCGGCAGAGCGCTTCGCTGTCGTCACGGGTGCCGCCGCAGCCACCTTCGTGCGTGAGAAATTTTATGCCATCGAGGTTTGGGAAAACACGCGTGACCGATTGTTCCGGGGGTGGTGCCGTCAAGTCGGTTTTCAGAATTTCCGCCACTCCAGCTCCGCTCCGGTACATTGCCACTAAACGGGTCGCATCCACGTGATTGGCTTTTGTTGGGGCGTAGCCCAATACCTCTTCCAGCGCCGCCCGAATGACCCCAATGTTTCTGTTTTCACAAAAAACCAGCGGCACCACGAGCCAGTAATTGCGGGTGCCCACGCGGCCATCGGGCCGGTGGTAGCCCATAAAGGTGCGACCCTGCCATTTCGAGACATCGGGCTTCGCCCAATGGTAGCTGCCCGTCTTCCCGGCATAGGCCGAGGCTTCGTGCACCAAGTTTTCGACGGTAATCAGTCCCCCCGCCGGAATGAACCGGGCCACACGCCCCACCGTCACGCCGTACAACGTGGCGAGGCTGCCTTCCGGCAAATCACAAATGGTGAACTTATGCTTTTGTGGTACCTCGCCTTTCAGCACGACTGTATGCCCCCGATGGGCCACGGCCGTCCCCGCCGGCAAGGTTTGCAGGGCCACGAGCAGATTGTCGCCGGGGTGTATTTCCAGGGTTTTCATCGAAATCAAGTGTTGGTTGTGGCAAAGATATTTTTTGCCGGAAGATTTACTCTGTGTTGGAAGGGAAATAAAAAGCAGGGATTGAGGGTGGGTTTTGGCAGGGGTGCAACAGGGCGGGGTTCAGCACCAACGGACGAGCGTTGCAGGTGGCGCCTCCCGCTATCGCCGTCCGCAACATTTGCACCAACGGATTGGGAACAAGCTAATTTAGGAGGTCACTGATACTAATGCCGATTATCTGTAGTCCTGTCATTGTTGAATCCGTGGTAAAAGTTTCTACATAGTCAAGGGGACAATTGGCGGGGCCGGCAATGGGGTCGCAGCCCGCCTTTACAAAGTGCCAGAGTTTAACAGTATCAGTGAGGTCAAGAAATAGTAAATGCTTGCGAAGAAGAAGCAGGTCAAAAATAGTGACGGCACCATCGCCATTCAAATCAGCCGCAACGATTTGATAAGGGGAAGCCAAGGGCAAATTTCCAAGAATATGTTCCATCATACGGTTAAAAATCAGGAGCAGTCCAAATGTGCTGATACCACTCAAAAGGTCCCCATCCTTTTCCACGTAAAGTTGGTGAGGCACATTATCTTGCAGTTCCAGCGTGACGTCGAACGAGCCGGATAGTTCGCTGAGAAATGTTATGCTGTCTGGCAAAACGATGAGCGTTACGTTTCCCACTGATTGGCCGCCGGTATTGGTCACCATGCCCTGAATGTGAACAGGTGATGAAAAGGCCCGATTGCCGGATATTTCCTGTCTGCTTTGGGAAAAAAGAGCAGTGCTAAAAGCAATGATTCCAAGAAGAAGAGATAAAGTCTTCATGAGATAATTTTTTTGGCAAAAGAGTAAAATGGGAGAGAGCAAGAATTTCACAAAAGTATCGGAAATCGAATAGAATACAAAGCGCGTCAAATTTCCCTGCCCGATTCCATTTCAATCCCGCTTGTTTTTATGAAGAACCGAAAATATTCTCCGCATTTTCACCCGCGCCGTAGGAAAAGCGCCAAGTTTGCAGCTATGTCTGGCTTTTATACTTTTGACACAGATGAACCTCACTATAGACATTGGCAACAGCCGCGCGAAACTCGGCATTTTCGATAACGATGAACTCGTGCACCGGGAAACAGTTACCCTCATAGATGTGAAAACCCTGCGGCAAATGACATACAACCAAAGTATCGAAAATGTCATCCTTTCGACCGTGGCATCCGTGCCGGAAGATGTTGAAGAATTTTTGAGAGGAAACTTTTTTTGCCTCTTCCTTTCCACCAGCACGCCGCTGCCAATCAGTATTCGTTACAATACGCCGAAGACACTCGGAAACGACAGGGTGGCAGCGGCGGTGGGGGCCTGGAATCTGTACCCAGGTAAGAATTGCCTCGTAATAGACGCCGGTACCTGCATCACCCTCGACGTAGTGAGCACCACCGGGGAATTTCTGGGCGGCAATATTGCTCCCGGTATAGACATGCGGCTGAAGGCCATGCACCATTTTACGGCAAAGCTCCCACAGGTGGACCGCTCTGGCAACCCCGCTGACGATAGCGCCGGCGGACTCCTCGGAATGACTACTGAAACAGCCCTGAGAAATGGCGGCCAAATAGGGGCACTGCTGGAAGTACGAGCCTTCATCGCAGCCTGCGAGCAGCTATTTGGCCCAATGAAAGTAATTTTGACGGGCGGAGATGCCGATTATTTTGTCAAAAACCTCAAAACCAAGATATTTGCGCACCCAAATTTGGTTCTTTACGGGCTGAATAAAATATTGAAGCATAATGTTGAAATTCTCAGAGGTTGAAAGAAGGCCCCGCGGCCTGATGATTACGGCGGCTTTTCTGGAGGTGGCCCTGCTATTTTTTGCAGTTTCACTGAACGCACAGCCAAAAAACAATGCACCCTATTCCCGCATCGGTTTGGGCGAACTGGTGACCCCTGCCCTGTCTTCGATGGGATTCGGTGGCCTTTCGGCAGCCTATGCCGACCCCCTGCACATAAATTTTCAAAACCCGGCATCTTTAGGCTTTTTGGCAGCCACTACCTTTGAGGCTGGTATGTTTACCGAACATTCAAAGCTGAAATTCAACAATCAGTCCACCACGGTGTGGTCGGGCAATCTCAGCCACTTGTCGCTGGCTTTCCCTCTTCGCAACCCGTTGAACGATATTTTGGAAAAACGCAAATCCAGCTTTTCATGGGGGATGAACATCTCATTGCTCCCCAATACCACCGTGGGCTACGATATTCAGACCGAAGAAGTGAACGCGCACGTGGATACTACATTGAATACTTTTCAGGGTTCCGGTGGCACTGATAAGCTGGTTTGGGGCAATGGCTTTCGGTATAAAAACTTTGCGTGGGGCGTAAATATGGGCTACCTGTTCGGCAAGTTGGTGAGTGACCGTTCTGTACTCTTCCGCAACCTGGAAGCTGCTTATGACGACCATTTTTTGGATAACATCTCAGTGCGCAGTTTTATCTGGAGCATCGGGGGACAGTATCGTTACGACTTCGACAAGACAGTGGAAGAGGATAATGTATTGCGGAGGAAAAGCCTGCTCGCCGGCTTTTATGGCAACTCTTCGAAGGGATTTACTACGCGGAGTACCATCTACCGCATCCGGGAGAATTTCCTTTATTCACCAGTACAGTCGGACACCTTGTACCAAGAGGTTGATGCCAAAGGACACGGCACGCTGCCATCGGAATGGACCATCGGCGTGACTTATGAGGATGCCGGGCGTCTTCGTCTGGGTGCTGAGTATAGCATCTCCAATTGGAGCAAATACAAAAACGAGGCAAAACCGGAAACGCTTTTCGACAGCCGCCGCATCGCCGTAGGGGCCGAATACATCCCCGATATTGCGTCGTACAATAACTACCTTAAACGCATTCGATACCGGGCGGGATTTTATCACCGCAGCGATCCAAGGCTTTCTGATTTGAACCAATATGCCTTTACTTTGGGCTTCGGGCTGCCGGTTATTTTACCCCGCCAAAAAACGTCATTTGTGAACCTTGCTTTTGAATTCGGGCAGTACGATACGAGCGACGCCATCAAAGAAACTTTTGTGAAAATGGCACTGAGCTTCACTCTTAACGACACTTCCTGGTTCTTCAAACGTAAATTCGGATAACTACTTTTATGGTGCTAAAGCAAAGGACTTACAGCTATTCTTCTGTCTCGCTCGTTGTCATTTGCCACCATTTATTATACACCGTAAATAAAGGATAGAATATGAAAACCGTGATTCAAAAACTTCTGAGTGTAACCCTTCTTGTGGCGGCCTTTTCTGCCACTGCTTTTGGCCAATGCCAGACCTGGATCAACCTGCCCGACAGGAACGCAATAGAAGAAGCCCACGTGCTGTACCGGCAATTTGTCAAAGCAGAAGAATATGACAAGGCTTTCGAGTATTGGAAAAAAGCTTACGAAGCTGCACCGGCAGCAGACGGGCAGCGCTCCTACCATTTTTCAGATGGCGTCAAAATTTACATGGACAAATTCAAGAAGACCACTGATGAAGCTAAGAAGAAAGAATACAGTGATATCATTATCAGGCTGTACAACGAGCAGGTACAGTGCTACCCAAATGATAAAGCACTCGCCTTAGGCCTGAAGGTGTACGACATGTTTTACAATTTGAATTCACCATACGCACAGACCAAAGCGGCCTGCCAGGAAGCCGTGGAAGCCGCTGGCAACAACACCAGCTATGTGGTGTTTCAGCCCTATGCCACCATCGCTGTGTACCAATTCCAAAACCAGCAGATGGATGCCGCTGAAGCGAGAAATATTTACCTGAAGCTCAATGATATCGCCGATTACAACATTGAAAACAACAAGAGTTATTCGGCCTATTATAAGCAGGGCAAAGAATCCATGAATGGCACTTTCGCCCAAATTGAAAGCGACATTTTCGACTGTGCGTATTTCAAAAACAAATTTGAACCACAGTACAGGGCCAACCCCGACAGCACGGAATTGCTCAAATATTTTTACAACCGCTTAGTGCAACAGGGGTGTTCCGATGAAGACCCCTTTGTGAGCGAGTTGAAAGTGCGCTACGAAAACATCATTGGAGCAGAGAATGAGGCGAAACTGGCCGCTTACTATGCCGAAAACCCTGGCGACCACGGCATCGCCCTATTCAAAGAAGGCAAATTTTCGGAGGCCTTAGCCAAGTTTGAGAAGGCCATTAAAATGGAAAAGAAAGGAGCTGGCGACGACAGTAAATTGGCAGATTACTATTTCTACATGGCCTCCATTGAATTTCGCCAGTTTAATCGCTACTCTGCTGCCCGCGAAGATGCTCGCACTGCTGCCCGTCTGCGCTCAGGTTGGGGCCAGCCATTTATGCTCATCGGAGACATGTATGCCTCGACCAGCAATTCCTGTGGCAGTGATGCTTTTGAAAAACAATTGGCGGTGATTGCAGCTATCGACAAATACGCCTACGCCAAGTCCATCGACTCAAGCTTAACTGGAGAAGCTGGTAGCAAAATTGCCAAGTACAGCGCTTATTTGCCCGACAAGGAGGAGGCATTTATGCGCAAAGTCAACGAGGGCGACACCATGACAGTGCCATGCTGGATAGGTGAAACGGTACGCCTTCGTTTTAAACAATAACTCTTGCAAACACACACCTGCCGGAAGCTCTGCTATTTTAATGATAGCAGGGCTTTCGTTGTTTTTACCCAAAGAATTTGCAGGCTGGTCTGGTCTCTTTAACCAGTAAAGCCGAAATTTGTGAGACTTTGAATTCGTTGGATTTTTCAAAAAAATAATAGCCATGATGATAAGAACCATTCCCGGCCTTTTGGTCATTGCCATGATAGCCGGCTGCACGCCCAAAACGCCGCCGCAAATCACTGAAACTCCTACCACGCCTGTGCCGCCACCACCCGATGAACCCTCCAACCCTTGCGCTACCTTTAGTGACGCTCCCTATCCAGATGCGGCTTTGGAAGATTTCGTGCTGTACCGCGATTTTATGAAAGCCGGGGATTGGGAGCTGGCTTTTAAAAAGTGGCAAAAGGTACACGAGGTAGCTCCCGCTGCCGACGGCAAAAGGACCGCAGTGTTCACCGACGGCGTCAAGTTTTACGAACATTACATGGCGCAAGACACCTCCCAAAAGCAAGAGCACCTCGCTAAAATAATGGCCCTTTACGATGAGATGGAGCATTGCTATCCCGACGGCGGCTTTGCCACCGGCCTTAAGGCTTTCGACTACTTTTACAAATACCCGGCGCTAATGCCCAAAGAGGAACAATATGCCCTTTTCAAAAAGTCCATCGAAATGGACAATGGCGAGCCTCGTTTCTTTATCCTGAATCCCTTCACGGCATTGTTGGTTGAGTTGGCCCTCGATGAAAAAATACCCGTACCTGAGGCCCGGCAATATGCGCAGGTCATCACTTCGGCAATAGACAAGGGCCTCGCCGGATGCAAAGGAGACGATTGCGAAAACTGGAAAATCATTCACGAGTACGCACCGGCGCGGCTCGAAGCCCTTGAGTCCATCGAAGGGTTTTATGACTGCAATTATTACGAAGCAAAATACTACCCCGAATTCGAGGCAAACCCCACCAGTTGCGATGTTATCGTGAACACTTACAGCCGCCTGAAATGGGGGCAATGCGATGACGGAAACGCCACTTTTAAAACAGTGAAAGCAGCCTACATGGCGCATTGTTACGAAGAACCTACCAACCCCGTGGAGGAGTGCAATGCCTTGCTGAACAATGGGAAATACCGCCAGGCTGCCACCTGTTACGAAAAACTCCTGACCACCATGACCGACGATAAACAGAAAGCGCAGATAACACTCGTCATCGCCAAAATATACTTCGCCTATCTGAAAGACTTCCCCAAGGCGCGGCAATATGCCCGCCGGGCGGCAGCCCTCCGCTCCGGTTGGGGTGAGCCTTACATGCTCATCGGAACACTGTACGCATCGAGTGGCCCGCTGTGCGGCCCCGGCCGCGGCTGGGACAGCCAGGTCGTCGTTTGGCCCGCTGTGGATATGTGGGAGAAAGCCAAGGCCATAGACCCAAGTGTGGCAGCCAAGGCCAACCAGATGATTAACCAATACTCGCAGTACATGCCCAGTAGCGGCGACATTTTTCAGCAGATGCTGAAAGAAGGCAGCCCCTATTTCGTGCCGTGCTGGATACAGGAAAATACCACCATCAGGGCCGCACAATAATTCCGGTTTAAATAAATAAAAGGAGGCTCTGCCCTATCATCCAGTGGCGGGGCCTCCATTTAATTTTGGAGAGACAACTACGTCGGCTCCGCGTAAACCTTCTGCGTGTCTTGGCCAGGGGAAAATAAACCCTATATTTACCTTGCAACCAGCGAAATCACCGTGACGCCACTAACCTGAACTTGTACGGTTTCATGCCTGGAACCAAGTGAAGCCTCGTAAATGACGCTGCCTGATTAGGAGATTTTAAAACGGCTCATGCAGATTTAGTAACGTTGAAAAAATAACTTCTCAGGGTTGATCTTGAGCGAGCGGGTTTTGAAACCCGCCATTCTATTACTTTCTAAACCGGCGGGTTTCAAAATCCGCCCGCTCGAAAGTGAGAAGTTATTTTTTAATCATTACTTAGTGTACAATATCATCGCCAGGCATAAGGCAATTCAACGCAAGGGCGCAAAGACGCAAAGACGCCAGGAGCATCGAGGTTTTCTTTGCGTCCTTGCGTCCTTGCGTTAAATCACTGTCAGCCGGTTTTCATCCCTGCGATTTGGATGTATGACACTTTGGGCATTTAAAATACCCTCCGGTTTGATAAAAAATCAATTTTAAATCAGCCTTGCATGACTGTATTTTCTAAACATGAGATAAAACAAGTGATTGGATATTTTGCCTGTTATTGAAACTATCCTCGTTTTGGCGACGATATTGAGTGTAAAAAGTATCGTCGAAGTCCTCTTCGGCGGCGCTAACACAGGCTGACGAAGTACCGATAGCTATCGGTATCGGTAGTACAATTTCACCCCGGCACGATAGGAGCCAAAAAGCAACCACATCTGTTAACCAAATACTATTACTCATGAAAAACCTCGTCTTCACACTTTCATTCTTATTCATTTCTGCGCAATGTTTGCTGGCACAAAAAAAACCGATGAAATTTGGCGAAATTCCCGCGGCTGATTTGGCCATGACCATCTGCGACTCCGACTCCTCGGCAGCAGCCATGGTACTCGGCGACTTCGGCTGGCTCCGGTTTGATTTCATAACGGAGGACATCCGGTATATTTTTTCGCGCCACAAGCGAATCAAAATTTTCAAACGGCCCGGATATGAAAAAGGCGACGTCCTCATCCCTTTTTACAGCGCAGACCAGTTGCAGAAAGTGTACGGCCTCAAAGCAACTGTCTATAACCCGGATGGCTCGGAAACGGACGTTGATAAAAAGGAATTTTTTACGGAGGAAGTTAACGAACATTGGTCGAGAATCCGATTCTCCTGCCCCAACTTGCAGGAAGGCAGCGTGCTGGAGTACAAATACGAAATGAGTTCCAAGTACTTCTTCGAATTGCCCGAATGGTATTTTCAGGACGACATTCCGGTAAGAAGCAGCGAACTGCGGCTTGAAATTCCGGAGTGGTACAGCTACATCTTCATCAACCAGGGCCGCCCTTTGGATGCGAATGAAAGAGATGCCAAATCCGGGGATTTTGTCCTGCAAGACAATTCGAGGGTGAAAGTTAATATCAATTACAATAGGCTCGTCATGGAAAACGTGCCGGCGCTGAAAGAGGAGAGCTACATCACCACCATGTCGGATTATTACGCCCGCATCCGCTTTCAGTTGCAGGAAGTGAAGTATCCGAATTCCGTTCCTCAGCAGGTGATGAGTAGCTGGCCCAAGGTGGCCGGAGATTTACTCGATATGCCATCTTTTGGCGATCAGTTTTTGAAAAAAAGAAATTATGACGAAGTGTGGGAAGCGGCACAGGGGGTCTTGGCGGGCGCAAAAACAACGGAAGAAAAAATTGACGCCTTGTATTATTTCCTTTTATCGAACATTAACTGCGAAAGCGGCAATGGGTTATTCGTGAGAAAAAGCCTGAACGATTGTTTTGAAAAAAAATCAGCACGCAGCGGCGAGCTGAACTTGTTGATTGTCGCCCTTTTGAAAGAGGCGGGCGTGGAGGCATATCCGGCTCTTGTGAGCACCCGCTCGAATGGCTCGCCTATGCAAGAATATCCACTGCTCGACCAGTTCAACTATGTCATGGCCATCGCCATTGACGGCGACAATTCCTTTTGGCTGGACCTGGCCAACCCGTTTCGCCCCACCGGCTACCCGGCACCCGATGCCCTCAACCGGCAAGCATGGCTCGTGATAAAGGACGCCCCCCAATGGGTGACCCTCGTGCCACCAACGGCCGAAAGCACTTATCTTATATCATGTTCGCTGGATGAGCAAGGAAATATGGACGGCTCCATCACCCTAAGTGCCGCCGGGTACAGCGCCGTGGACGAAAGGCAGAAGTTGCAGGGGGAGAAGGAGGAGGAGTATTTCAAAAATTACATCACCGGGTATTTCCCCGATGCAACGGTGGACTCCGTAACTATCGAAAACAAACTCGTTTCCGGCAAACCGCTGAAAATAGTGGCAGGCTGCCATTTGCCGGGCCTGGCCCAGGTGAGCGGCGACTTCATCTACCTGACCCCGGCGATGATGACGGCTTTTGATGAAAACCCCTTCAAGTTGGAAACGCGTACCTATCCCGTGGACATGCCCTATCCCATAGCGGAGCGCATCATCCTGAATCTCACCGTTCCGGAGGGGTACGTCGTGGAAGATATGCCAGAACCCGTGCGCCTGTCTTTGCCGGACAAAGGGGCAGGCTTTCAGTTTCAGCTCGGCCAAAATGGAAACCAGATTCAAATGATTAGCACGCTAAAAATAAACAAGCTGCGGTACGAACCGGAGGAATACGCCGGCTTGCGCAACTTCTTCATCCTCGTGGCGGAAAAGTTCGGCGAGCAGTTGGTGCTGAAAAAAGGATAGGGGGTTTAGAGCTACCGCTCTGATGGGCGGTGGGCGTTTTGTCAGATAAAAAAGACGGCCACCTTTCAAATACGTAACTGTTTACGCGGTCTCGTCCGCATAGCTTTTTGTTTCGTCCGCCAAAACAGGGGGTGGTAAACTCGACTTTAGCCATTTGAGCAACCCCGGTTATCAACAAACAAAAGTACCGGGTTAGCGAGGGTTTTAGTTTTTGGATGTCGGTAGAAAATACCGACATTCAAAAACTGGCAGTCAACCGCAAAAGTGCTGGTAATGTGTTTACTCCCCCCCTGCCCCCCCTCAAAGA
>SCUG01000121.1 GCA_004297645.1 Saprospiraceae bacterium
CTCCTCAATTTCCAATATGGTTTTCACGCTCCTGGTGGTGACTTGGCTGGCAGGTTCGGTGGCAATTCCAGCATGGGCATTGACCTTGATTTTATGGCTCCCAAAAATCTGCTCTTCGGCTTTCAGGCAAATCTTCATTTTGGCAATAAGGTAAATGAGGACGTCTTGGCGACACTGCGCAACAACGACGGGCTTATTTTCGGGGACGAATCCGGCATTGCAAATGTGCAGTTGCGTGAAAGGGGAATTTACCTCGGAGGTCTTGCCGGCAAAATTTTCAAGCTCAGTAAAAATTCCCGTTCGGGCATACGAGTGACAGGCGGCATCGGATTTTTTCAACATAAAATCAGGATACAGAACGACCCTGTCGTTTTTGTCTCACAGCTAAGCAGCAATTACAAAAAAGGGTACGACCGGCTGACCAATGGCGTGGCTTTTACCGAGTTCATCGGCTATCAAATTTTATCAAAAAGCAGAATGGTCAATTTCATGGCCGGATTCGAGTTTACCCAAGCCTTTACGGGTAGCCGCCGGAGTTTTAATTTCGATACCAGAACCAAAGAGAAAGGCTCCCGGCTCGACCTACTGACCGGCATCCGTATCGGCTGGAGCCTGCCCTTTTACATCGGCGAAAACCCGGACGAGATTCAGTATTGAAACTGCTTGCAGTCTTTCACTATTCCTTCCTGTCTTCACTGCTATGGTGCTGCTTTACAGATTCATTACCTGGTTTTACTTTTCGGCCATAAGAGTCGCGGCTATCGTGCACCCGAAAGCGAGGCAATGGGCCGTTGGCAGGCGTGGTATTTTTACCAGAATGGAAGCCTCAATTGCCGGACAGGCAAAGGACGGAACACCTGTCGTTTGGATGCACTGCGCCTCTTTGGGAGAGTTCGAGCAAGGGCGGCCGGTTCTCGAAAACCTGAAGAAAACGCATCCACGGCTGAAAATCTTTTTGACTTTTTTTTCGCCTTCCGGCTACGAAATGCAAAAAAATTACCCAGGAGCCGATTGGGTGTTTTACCTGCCCGATGATACCCCTGGAAATGCCCGCCGTTTCTTGCAAATCGTCCAGCCTTCTGTTGTCATTTTTGTGAAATACGAGTTTTGGTATTTTTATCTCGTGCAGCTAAAATCAAACAGAACCCCGGCCCTGCTCATCGCTGCAAGTTTCCGCCCGGAGCAGCCATTTTTCAAATGGTATGGAGGGATTCATCGCCGCATGCTTGACTGCTTCACAAGCATTTTCGTGCAAAATGAGCTATCCAGGAATCTGCTCACACCCGTCACGCAAGTACCCGTCACGGTGGCAGGAGATACGCGAATCGACCGGGTTTTGGATATTTCAAAAGAGCGGCCGCCGCTGCCTCTGATTCAAAAATTTTGTGGCTCCTCCCCCACTCTTGTTTGCGGCAGCACCTGGCCAAGGGATGAAAAACTGATTGCACGGGCCATTGAATATGGTGCATTTAACGGGTGGAAAATAATCATCGCTCCCCACGAGGTGAACGAATCACGCTTAGTTAGTTTGGAGAATCGCATGAAATCGGGAAGTATTAGGTACAGTGCTCCAGCTTTTACGACAGCAACTTTGTTGGATGCTCAGGTGCTGGTGATAGACTGCATCGGGATACTTTCGCATTTGTACCGGTTCGCGAGGGTAGCTTATGTGGGCGGCGGTTGCCAAAATTCTGGCATCCACAACACGCTGGAACCGGGGGCATTCGGCATCCCGCTGATTTTCGGAAGGAACTACAAGCGTTTCCCGGAAGCTGTTTATTTTGTTAATCACGGTGGCGCTTTTGCCGTTGAAGACGGGAATGAATTGTGCCCGGTGATGGCCTATTTGGCGGATGATAGGAATTACGAAAGAAGTGCAGAAGTCACAGAAGGCTATTTGAAAAAAAACAAGGGAGCTACCGCAGAAATTATTTCAAACTTGAAGGTGGTGCTTTCGGTATTGGCCAAAAAAAAGCCGACTTCCCGTAAGGGAAGCCAGCTTATTTAACCCCAAAAAACCAAATCTTTAAAAGCATCAAAAGATGCTGTATTATTTTTTGCTGTTTGAAAATTTTACAAATCAGGTGCTAAGATAAATACCTTTGGCACTAAATGCAACTCATTGGCCGAAAAAAATCTTTCATCCCCGAATTAAAAAATTTTCCCGCTGATTACTTCGGCGCCGGGCAAATTACATTTTCTTTTGCAGATGTTAGAAAAACGTACATCGCTCACGAAAGTTGAAAATGGAATTGTTGCGACACGGACTAAAACACCATAATGTGAAATACCTGACTTGGATAGTGCTCCTATTGATAATTGGTGGCTCGACTAATGGCATGATGAGCCAAACCGCACCGACTTCTACGCTCACCTTTTCAAGTGGTACAGCAAAAAATGTGGTTCTGCTGATAGGCGACGGAATGGGGCTTGCCCAGATTTCAACTTTTTACACCGATAAAAAGCAATGGTCAGGCTTTGATGAGTTTCCCGTCCTTGGCTTTCAGAAAACATACTCTTCCAATAATTTAGTGACGGATTCCGCCGCAGGCGCCACAGCCATGGCCTGTGGGAAAAAAACCTATAATAACGCCATTGGCCTCGACTCCACCGGTACTCCCTGTATTACCATTTTGGAAGAGGCCGAAAAAAAGGGTAAGTCCACCGGGCTTATCGTGACTTCCTCCATCGTGCACGCCACACCGGCGGCTTTTTTGGCACATTGTTCTTCAAGAAACCAATATGAAGACATTGCCGGTGATTTTATGAAAACCGATGTGGACCTGCTCATAGGCGGCGGAATGCAGTACTTCGACCGGCGAAAAATGGATAACCATGATCTTATCGACACTCTAAAGGAAAGAGACTACGCTGTGTTTGATTTCCGCAACCAGAACCTTCAAAAAGTGGTGCCTTCGCCGAAAAAGAACTTCGTCTTTTTCACTGCGGACAACCAGCCCCTTCCTGCCAGTCAGGATAGAACCTACCTGCCTTATGCAGCTAAAATGGGGGTGAATTTTTTGAAACAACGCAGCGAAAAAGGTTTTTTCCTGATGATTGAAGGCTCCCAAATTGATTGGGCCTGCCACGCTAACCGCGCCAATTTGCTGGCCGGGGAAATGCAAGACTTCGACAGTGCCATCCGCCAAGTACTGGAATTTGCCAAGCGCGATGGGGAGACCTTAGTCATCGTTACCGCCGACCACGAGACAGGAGGACTTGGCCTCATTCATGGAAACAACAAAAACCAGGTGGAATACGCCTTCACTTCTAATGGCCACACGGCAGCGATGGTACCGGTTTTTGCGTACGGCCCCGGCGCTGAGTTGTTCAGCGGCATTTACGACAACACCGCCATCTACCAAAAAATGCGACAAGCCCTGGGTTTTAATTAGTGCTGAAATCGAAACCTTCGCGTAGCTCCGAGGTTAGTTATGATTGAAAATAAATGCCTTGAATTTCGAACTCAAAAATTGGAATTATGACCGCCGAGACATTGGACAACCTGAAAATGATAAAGGAAAGTGCAAGAGATTTTGCAGAGTTGCACATCCGCCCGCACGTGATGGACTGGGATGAGCGGCAATACTTTCCGGTGGAGCTTTTTAAGAAAATGGGTGAATTCGGATTCATGGGGATTCTCGTGCCAGTGAAATATGGAGGCGCCGGGCTTGGCTACCAGGAGTACATCACTGTCGTGGAGGAGATTGGCAAAGTATGTGGCGCTATCGGCCTCTCCGTGGCGGCCCACAACTCACTTTGCACCAACCATATTTTGACCTTTGCCAATGAGGAGCAGAAGCAGAAATACCTGCCCCGCCTCTCCTCCGGCGAATGGATTGGCGCCTGGGGACTGACAGAACCCAACACGGGAAGTGATGCCGGCCGCATGCGCTGCGTGGCCGAGCAGGACGGCGATTACTTCATCCTGAATGGCTCAAAAAACTTCATCACCCACGGCAAGTCCGGCAATGTAGCAGTCGTCATCGCCCGGACAGGGGAACTCCTCGACAGCCACGGCATGACGGCTTTCATCGTCGAGCGGGGGACGCCCGGTTTCTCGGCCGGGAAAAAGGAGAACAAGTTAGGTATGCGCGCCTCCGAAACCACCGAACTGATTTTCGACAATTGCCGGGTGCACAAAAGCCAGGTCGCCGGGCAGGTAGGCGAAGGGTTTGTTCAGGCGCTGAAAGTCCTCGATGGAGGGCGCATTTCCATCGCCGCCCTGTCGGTGGGAATTGCAATGGGGGCCTATGAAGCCTCGGTCGCCTATTCCAAAGAGCGGGAGCAATTCGGAAAACCCATCTCGAAATTTCAGGCCATTGCTTTCAAATTGGCCGACATGGCCACCAAAATCGAAGCCGCCGAATTGCTGACCCGCCAGGCCGGACACCTCAAAGACAGCCATCAAAACTGCACGACCCAATCGGCCATGGCAAAATACTACGCCGCCGAGATTGCCGTGCAGGTGGCCAACGAGGCCGTACAGATTTTTGGCGGCTACGGCTACACCAAAGATTACCCCGTAGAGAAGTACTACCGCGACGCAAAACTCTGCACCATTGGCGAGGGGACGTCGGAGATTCAGAAGGTGGTGATCGCAAGGGAATTGCTGGGGGTGTAATATTAATTTCACCCTTTTTTCAAGATTTTACTTCTATAAATTTGCACAAGGCGATTTGTTTTTTAAATTAACGGGATTTTTCTGCTAACACGATAAACCCTGAAGATAATGAAACACACCGCCCTGCACACCCAACCGCATGCTGTAATCTCTTTCTCCAAGATTAAAAAATTCGTCCTGTTTATTATCACGTCCATCTTTATTTCAATTCACGTTTTTGGTTTATCTAATGGTGACATCATGTTCGTCGGCTTTAGCGCCGACGATATAGCGCCAAATGGCATAGAAGGATTCTCGTTCGTTGCCTTGAAAATTATTCCCGCTTCGACCCTGATAGTTTTTGATGATGGTGAAGGAACAATCACTTGGACTTCTCCTGTAGTTTCGGTCGAAGCAGGCACTGTGGTAAATATCACTCACACGGAATCCCCATCAAACGTAACGGCCTCCATAGGGACTGTTGTAAGAACACCTGGTTTTAATATCTCTGGCGACAACGAAGCAATTGACGCAATGGAAGGAACCACCTGTTTGGCGGGAATCGCAAATAATGGTTCATCGCCAATGCCAAATTGTACTTCGCTTTCCAGCGATTATATCGTTCGTATTTCTGGTGATAATGACGTGATGGTTTATAATGGTTCCACATCCTGTAATGGCACACTCGCTGAGTGTATAGCAATGATTGCAAATACAGCTAATTGGATAACACAAGATGATACTGGTGATCAGTCAAATGATGGGATTCCTCCTGATTTTCCCGGTGATGTTCCAACATCTTTAACAGGTTCGGCTTTGCCCATAGATTTGGTGAGTTTTACCGGCAAAGCGAAGGATGATGCGATTACCCTCATCTGGCAGACCCTCTCCGAAACCAACAACGACTACTTCCTCATCGAAAAAGTTCTTGTAGGAAAAGACTTCCACGAAATAGGCCGGGTACCTGGTGCCGGCACTTCGCTCAAAGAAAATAACTACACCTTCACCGACCCCCACCCCGCCCCCGGCGCCAACTACTACCGCCTGAAACAAGTGGATTACGACGGCCGTTTTTCATACAGCCCCGTCGTATCAGTGAATTGGGGCGGGGAAGATGGATTTCGAATTTTCCCAAGCCCGGTGGTCAGCAACCTGCACGTGGCATTGCCGCAGAACTGGGAAGATGCGGAAGACATAATCGTGTTCGACCTATTGGGGCAGGTTAGAAAGCGCTGGCATTTAGATGGCACCGCGCAAGAGGTGGAGCTGGATGTGAGCGGCTTGCCGCCAGGCATTTTCGTGATGGAAGCCGTGTCGGGCAGGCGGAGAGTAGTGATGAAGTTTGAAAAAAACTGAGCAGTTCAATTTCTTTTCAATACCACCCGCCGTCTCGTTTCATAATGCTTTTGAATAGACGGCTTTAGCTGGAACAATTCCTCCTTTTTTATGCCGTTGGCCAATGCCTCACTGAACAATGTGGAGGCCTCTTCCTTATTCCCCTGTTGGAGTAGAAGTTCAATTTTACTGGCGTAAAATTTCGGGTCTTTCGGATTGGCTTCGATGCCCTTTTGGAGGAGGCGGGATGCGTCCTTGTAATTTCCTAATTTTTTGTTGGCCTCTGAAATTTCCAAGATTTCATTTTTGGTGGCAGGGGCAACAGCCACATCCGGTGCCTGCCGTATCAGGTTATTTTCCACCTCTACCTGGCGGCTGGTTTCTTCGAGCTGTTTTTTCACCTCCGGCGCACGCGACGGTTCAATTTTCATCACCGCCTCATAATCTGTTTTCGCTTTTAGTGGTTGGTCGCTTTGCTGGTAAGCCTTGGCCCTGGCAATGAGGACGTCCGAGTCCTGTTTTTTGTCGAGCACGGTCGTAAAATCGTCAATGGCTCCGAGGTTGTCGCCATTTTCCATAAGCAGGAAGCCACGGTTGTTCAGGGCCAGCCAATAATTGGGATGCACCTGCAAAAGGGTATCGTAGGTGCGCAGGGCTTTTTCATTTTGGCCGGTGCCGATGTAGCTGTCGCCTAGCATCATGTTTCGCACCAATAAAGTTGTAGAGTCAGTGGTTCTCAGGCTTTCCAGGACGGCAATGGCCGTCTCCATGTTTCCCGTTTCTTTGGCAGAAACACCAAGAACGAGCAAAATCACCTCCTCGATATCGTTGGTCATATCCCCTTGGGATACCAAGCTGGAAAGGGTTTTGACGGTATCCACCTGCTTTTCGCCCTGCCATTTGAGTTGGGTGAAGGCAAAGGCATCCTCGTCCCCCAGGAATTTGAAGCGGGTTTTGATGATTTTAGCCGAACCGGCCTGTTCTGAGCGGCCCCAAATCACCATTTTGGCGTTGCAACGTTTGCCATAGATGGAGGCACTGTCATAACTTAGGAGGTGGTCGGGCTTGAATTGCTGATTGATTTGAATGGAGGTATTGAGTTTGTACTTTTCGCGGAGATTTTCCAACCGCTCGACGATGAGTGCCTGGGGTTGGTCTTGCCCGCCGGAAAGCAGCAGATAGGGCAACACCATGACGTTGAATTCCGAGGTGGGTTCAAAACGGGGGCAGGCCGGGCCAATATTTGGCTGCTTGGGTGGTTTCTTAAAAAAATATCCCCCGCCGAAAATCCCGGCAATAAGTATTAGCGGAATCACGAGAAGCCACCAACGTGCCACGTATCTTTTAGCCGGCTGCGCCGAAATGCCATCGGGTTCCAGGTTGTCCGTTTCGATGTAATCGAGGAGGTTGAGCAGCCGGTCATTAATCTGACTATAACGGAGGCCGGCATTTTCAAAACTGAGGACGCCTTTCTGCTCGTCACGCTGCGTTTTCTGAAAAATGGCAGAGATTTCTACGGCCTCCCGGTACAGCGTTTTGTAGCGGGGGTCAGCCTTTAAAAATGCTTCCACGCTGTCGAGAGCTTGCGCTGTTTCGGCGTTGG